>DMNE01000423.1:21910-26988 GCA_003453735.1 Nitrospiraceae bacterium
GTAATGCGCAAGCTCCTTCCGCCGCATGGTGTGCCGTTCAGTCTGCTGCCTCCCATGAAGGTATTGACAAGAGGTTCGGTTACAGAGATGATCTCGCTCCGGTCGAAAAGGATGCGATAGGCCTCCCAGTATTCATCGAAGCTCGGCATGAATTCGTGAGTATAGATCGGCTGGTAGACGTTGACCCTGAAGTCAGCTCCTAACGAAGCAGCCAGACCGGCAATTGCGCCGAGATCAGCATAATTAAGGTTTATCAACACTGCAAGGATAGACACCCTTATGCCGAGCCGGTTGCACCGCTCAATGGCTGCTATAACGGTCTGCCAGTTTCCCTCTCCGCGAAACCCGTCTTGACGCCTCTTGTCAGGGAAATCGATCGAAAACTCGACGTCGCTGAAATACTTGAGCTTGTCGTCAGGAGTTACAGATAGGGTGTAGCCGTTAGAAGCCAAAGTAAGCTTTGTTCTTTTCTCTCTCAGATAATCAAGGATCTCAAAATAATCAGGATTCAGACCATTTTCCCCCGTGCCAAACCCTATGGAGCCCACCTCCACGTTTTCGCAAATCTTCCTGATGTCATCGAGAGTGAGGTTATGTATCTGGTCCCGATCCCGGTAGCAATGAGCACAGGACAAATTGCAATTATTGGTAAGGCCAATCCCAAGAGAAAACATGTCACTCATCTCTCTTAACAGCTTCTTTTTTCCTCGCTAGTACATGGATGTATCTACCCATCCGTCGGTAAGGGTCCTTATCCATAGCCAGATGTTCAAGTTCTAAAGCTTTTCCGTAAAAATCCTGCTCTTTAAGTTTCTCCGCAGCATAAAAATCACTGAAAATCCTTATCCCGAATTCGCCGATGCTTTGTAAGCCCGCGTCGGCAACTATTTCCTCAAGCTCTTCAAAAGAAAAGGTCCTTTTTTTAATGTTATTGAAGAGTCCTGCGGAAAAGACCTTCTTGCAAAGAGCCGCCGCAGCCCCGGCAGGGTCCTGCTTCAGAATGGCTGCACGTACGGACTCGCTGCGGCTGTTGACCACCATGCATGACAAGATCCCTCCCGTGCGTAACAAGTCTGCCAGGCTGTTAACAGTGCTCCCGTCGTCGTCCACGTATTCAAGCAGCGTGTGACAGAGCACAACATCAAAAAAGCCGGGTTCAAAAAGCTCCCTGAGTTTCTGAGCTGGCGCTTCGACAAAGTGCATCAAAGCTTTCTTTCCAAAGAACCGTTCATGAAGCGATTCCCTCGCGGCATCAAGCATGGCAGGGGCATAATCGCATAGGAAAAGTTCGCAATTCTTTTCAAGCCAGAGTTCTGCTGTGTCGGCCAGGCCACAACCCACATCAAGTACCTTCTTTATAGCACCATCTTGTTCCTTCAGACACCCTTTAAGGATGAGAAGTGTCAGTTCCCTTCGCATGGACCCAAGGGGTGACTCCAAATAAGCTCGCCACTCCGAAACCCGGTCATTAAATGCCTCCTGCATGATAGTGTTCATGCTGAATTTCTCCGGAGATACCTGAGGGGCACCAGAAACATATAATAAGCTGCCTTGACAGAACCCCAGAAGGTTCCGGTCACCTTCGAGACCCCAATGCGTCGTCTGTATCGAATCGGAACGCTTTCGATTCTCAGACCCTGCCGCGCTGCCTTAACCACCATCTCGACAGGCCACCCGCAAGTCATTTGTTGCATGTTCAAGTGAAACAGAGCCTTTGTCCTGATAGCCCTGAAAGAGCCGATATCCGTGAGGTGCACTCCGTAAAGAAGTCGAAGCATGGAAACTACCAGACGGTTTCCGATCCGGCCATGAAGCGGCATCGCTCCTTTCTCAAGGTTACCACCGAGACGGCTCCCGATAACCAGATCCGCCATATCATCGATAACCGGTCCTGCCACGGCTCCCAAGTCTGCAGGGTCATCGCTCCGGTCACCGTCCAGGAAGACAATAACGTCAGAGTCGCTGACAGCTCTTGCGCCTGCCAGACAAGCCGACCCGTAACCGGGGCGGTGCTCGTGAATGACCCTTGCCCCGGCAGCAGCAGCCTGCTCTGCGGTACGGTCGGTGGAACCGTTGTCAACAACAACGATCTCATTCACAATACCCGGGGGTACAGCCCCTACCACCTCTCCTATCGCCAGCTCTTCATTAAGAGCCGGAATGACCACCGAGATTTTCATGGTTCTTATTTCAGCGGTTCCCGGGCATTTAAGGCCCAGTTGTAGTCGATATAATCTATCTTAGGGTTCAGGTTCAGAAACGCAAGCGTTTCTTTATTGAGATAAGGTTTTATGAAATTCATAACTGAGCCCGCAGCTTGAATAAAATCGCCTCCAAACCATTCGAAGATCTTCGATATATAGAGCGTATTTTCAGCTCGGTCGATCCTTGTTCCACGAGGAGAGTTGAGGTACTTTTGGGTCTCAGATGCCAGCTGGGACTGGACCATTTCGCCCGTGTACGCAAACTTCGGTATCGGGGGGCAACCCATTGAGGCACAGATAATAGCAAAGTGAATTCTCGGATCATGAAACTGTTTGCGCAGTATCTCGTTTTCGATGTCATCTTGACTCAGCTTCTTTCCGGCTACTACATTCTCACGGGTAGTAAAAAAATTGGTGGAGATCCATACACCGGGAACAAGGGTCTCGCGCACACTCTTCTTCGGTTTCCATCTGATGACTTTTTCTATGGTGACTGCGTTATAGGCGTTAATCCAGAAAGCCAGCTGACCGTCTCTTGTCAATGCCTGTACATCCACGTTTTTCAGGGAATCCATATAAGCATAAAAGTTTTTGTCCTTGGCAATCCCGTTATAGTCTACGAGGCCCTTGTGGTCCACGTACTCGCTTAGGATCCGGTTGAAAAGGGAATGGTCGAAGGTAGCGGCGGTAACCGTCTGAATCATGGAAAACGTTATCGTTGCAACGAAAATCAAACTCGCTAATTTCATTTTCATGTTCATTTCTTTCACACCTCATCCGCAAAATTCTCTCCGCTATGGGAGTGGTCAACAATTTTCTTAGTAATCAAGGCCTCATTTTTTTTGCGCGCGAACAGACCCCGAGCACGGAAAACCTTTACGAAACATCCGACAATAAGAAGTACGTATAATGGAATATATTGAAGATACAAAACCCTCAACTGCATTATGCCTCCAGGTAGAACATATTCCAAATTAGACAGAGAGACGGCACAGGAAAAGACAAGCCAGGCGGCGGCTGGATAAAAGACTAGGAAGGGTACTAGCCAGATAACATACCATGGATGGAGCGAAGCGGGCGCGAAGATAATCATTAGTCCGACCAAAATATATGAATACCTCAGAACCTGCAAGCTTCCTTTCTCCTTGAAAAAGAAAAAGAGGCCTGCCACAAAAAGAATACCGAGGAACATTCCGGTCAGAAGGGAATAGCTCAACCCCGGGAAAACGTTCATGATGAGCTGCTTCAGCCCGAGATTAAAACTCTCACGAGGATTATTTAAATAAACAGGCAAGAACCCGGTAATCCTGCTTCCGGCCGATATGAAAGGCAGGTAAAGAGCCGCGAAACAGGAACCAAAGACGAGCACGCCTTTGATCCGTTCCCCTTTACTGAGAAATGCCGGCAGGAGCAGCGCCGGATAAAGCTTTATCGATGCGGCAAGAGACAGGAAAATCACGCTCGATGTCTTTCTGTCCGTCGCACGAAGGTACAAGGCGGCAACGGTCAACAACACGGTCAACCCCTCCAGGTGGCCGTTTTGGGCAATTTCGCAGATGACCAGAGGATTCCATGCATAAATAAGCAGCCTTGCCCCGTTGACCCGGTAAGCATTCAGCAGCGCAACCAGCAAAACCATGGTAAGGACATCAAGAAAGCTCAGAATGCCTTTGAATCCCGTGACGCTGTCGCCGGTTATGGTCCTGGACAAGAGGAATAAAAGTTGAGCACCGGCAGGATAGATAGTCGGATAATCTTTGCGATTTATCAGCGGGTAGATCTTCTTGTCCCTGAGAGGAGCCAGCGCAGCGGCAGAGGGAGGATGAACATAGGGATTGATGCCTTCAGCCTGCACACGGCCGTCCCAGACATACCGGTAGATGTCGCTTGAAAGTGTCTCCTCCGTTACTAGGACAGCTCTAAACAGCACGCCGAAAAATAAAATAATGAGTGTGAGACTTCTTGCATGTGAGGTGACAGCAGTTTTTTTGATTACCAGATATACGCCAGCAAAGTACAAAACGCTTAACAGCATGAATTTAAACAAAAACGCATGGAGCCTGTCATAGGCATGAGGGCTGAAATCTGCTATGTACATGACAGTGGAGGTGACCCCCAGAATGAGGATCGCCGCTTTCAGCATTACCGCTCTCAATGCCCTATTGTTCTTTCGCATAACCGTACGCATGCCCTACCGAAAGAGAAAGTACAGAGAAAAGCCCCGTTGTGTAAATAAACAGCAACGGGCTGATCGGATATTTGCAATAATTTAAGTTCATACGGCCTGCTATCCGCACGCCCTCCCNNGTCGAAAGGAAATTGCCGGCCACTTTCTTATTGATCTCACCCAGGGTCGGATATGGATGAATAGCCGAGACAAGAGATGAAAACTTAACCTTTCCGTTCATTACTGCCACCCATTCGCTTACCAGTTCTCCCGCGTGGGGACCGAGAATCTGAATGCCTATGGGCTCCTCTTCTCCGTTCAGGAGCATCTTGATCTTCCCTATCTCTTCGCCCTCTGCAAGACTTCTGTCGTTTGCCCTAAACTCCTCCGTCCAGACAGAATATTCTATTCCCGCAGCTTTCGCCATTGCTTCATTCATACCGATGTTCGCCAGTTCCGGATCGNNCCCTTCATAACCGGCGGCGTGGGTGAAGAGGTATTTCCCGTTGACGTCGCCGATTGCATATATATGCTTATGATTAGTCCTCATACGGTCGTCCACTTTAATGCCTTTTTTATCAAAATCGAGCCCGATGTGTTCAAGCGCCAGCCCCAGGACGTTTGCTTCCCGCCCTATGGTAACGAGGATGGTTTCGGCCCTCAGGGTAACCGTCGCGCCTTCAGCAGTCTTGATGACGACCTCCCGT
>DMNE01000192.1:0-243 GCA_003453735.1 Nitrospiraceae bacterium
ACTTTGGTCCCTCAAGACGACCTGGGCGTTTCTGCCCAGGCTTTTGGGATTCTTCAAATACTCTCTGATCCAGTATCTGGCCGCGATGTTGTACGAAGCATTCAGGTCCGCATTGTAGCTCTTCTGTCCTCCAGAGAAGACCGCTATCCGTTGGTTGCCGGTCTGGTGGACCTTCCCCGAGCCGTCATAGGCATACTGCGAAGTCCCTCGGACCAGTATCCTGCTGAAACGGATACCGCTTGC
>DMNE01000192.1:287-3134 GCA_003453735.1 Nitrospiraceae bacterium
AAACACTATCGCCTGGCAGTTGTAGCGTACGGCCAGCCTTACGATAGCCGCGGAACACCTATGGGCTATCTCATCGGTGAGGTGGTCAACGACTCTCCAGTCCTTGGCGCAGAAGCGTTCTCCTTCTGGGAGAAAGCAGGTTTGGGCCGACTTCACTGCGATACGCCCCAGGATGTCGTCCAGACGGTCTTTTTCTCCNNGAATTCCCTATGGGTGACAGTGCCGTCTGAATCTACCACTGAGCAAACCGCTGTTGTGTTCAGCCCTAAGTCTACAGCCAGTACCGAACGAATGAAATTTTTCTCCGGCAAATGGATACTCCTTTCGAAGGGGAAATGCAAAGACCATCGTTTGTTCTTCTTCACCAGCAGGGGATTTTGCCGTTCCCATCCTTCTTCGGAAGGGAACCGTTTGTCGAGGTTGATAGGCTCGAAGGGGAGGTGATACCNNTTTTACCTTCGCCTTCCCATTACCGGACCACAGAAACATGTTGTCCTTGTACAGAACAGGAAAGCCGTTGCATTGTGCTTGAAAGGCGGGTTCTTTGCCTTTCCTGCCCTTGTCTTCCCACTGCCGGCAGCGAGTCATATGAGAGCAGACATGGCCGATTGCCTTACTGGTTACCTCGCGCCTCAGATAGGAGGGAAACTTATAGAACATCCTGTGGAAGTCAGCGTATACGGCCTTGTTTTTCCTTGTGGAATGGATCAGGTGCTATTATACAGGATAAGTTAACATTTGTATATATTGGACGCCTAACTCCATTCTGACATTCTACCCAGGATGGAGAATGCGGCGCCCATGAGTGGTCAAAGTCCTTCGTCTTGTCTCCCGAGTTTAGAACGATTGATACTGCCCAGCTCCATTCGCTAGTGGTGAACAATGCGTACCGCCTGGAAGGCGGAAGAGGAGTGCAGTTTACGGTTATCGATGCGAAGACACAAGAGGAATATGATGAAGCACACATTTTCTCGGCGATCAACATCCCGGAAAAGGATTTCAGGAAGTTAAACTCGACTTTCAGTCTATTCTCTTGAGAGCCTTTATTATCAAGGGATAAAGTGTAAACCATCATGCTAACTCAGGAGGAGTTAAGGAGNNGAAAAGGATTTCAAGAAATCAGAGGGTCTCCTTCCAAGGGACAAGGGCGCGCTCATAATAGTTTATTGTAATGACACTAAATTTGAGGCAAGTAAGAAATGGGCTGAAAAAGCGGCAACTGCCGGGAATACAAATATAATGATTTATTCAGAGGGATTTCGTGCATGGAAGAAGAAAAATATGCCGATCGCGCCCATAAGCGACAACCGTTGACCCCTTCTGGAATGAATGCCTATGCTGTTCGCAGAATTTCGATAGTCCGAGCCACTTCCAGAGCACAAGCCCNNCCCAAGGTATACATCACTAAAGAGACGAAGTCGTCCTACTTGTCTGCCTTTGAGATTGACCTCGGCCCAAAAGGGAATATTAGGCGCTTATGCCGATAGGAACTTACTTAAACAGTGATGGTGATATTGTCGACTTTCCGTCAAGCACCCTGCTCATCTCTTCAGCCGACTTTCTCTTCACTATCAAGGCCAATGGTTACTACGGTCCTCTGTCGTGGTCCCCGCCCCGTCCGCACAGACTCCATCAATCCCCATGATTCGTAAGCTACGCCACCCTATAGCGATGTCGCCGTTGAAGATACATCGTTTGAAATTATTACAGTTGCACGTTCTGATTTCAAGGGGGTGGTCGGCACTACATGAGCCTTTGCAGGGAGGCAGCTGTTCTGATCAACCAATAACAACGATCTTATTAACGGTTTAAGNNACAATAGTTTCACTGAGTGGCCTATTTTTCGTGTTGTAACAGGATGGGGATTGCCCATGTTATTAATGCCTCCTGATGTGCAGAGAAAAAGACGATACCACAGTCGCAGATTAAAAAACTGGGGATCAGACAGCCAGCTAGCTCATGAAGAATCAGGAGCATTTTGCCGAAATATCGGCAGACTTGCCGAAATATCGGCACCGCAAAACTCTTTGCGGGTCTTTCTGTGTCCTGCTTTTTGCAAGAAAACCCTTGTATAAAGAAGACTTAGTGCGATAGACATGCATGGCGCTCTATTGACGGCAGGAGACTTGCTTCTTAAAGAAGGGGAATACCGAAAACCAGGGAGTGACAGACCCGCTTTTCGGGGGCAACATGAGTGCGCGGGAAATCTGTGATGCGATGATTCTGTCACAGGCAGAAGGAGTGGGATAGTGATATATGCAGTCGCAAGGATGACGATTCCTTTCAAAAAGCTGGATGAAGCGGTTGAAATCCTCAGTTCGGTTACGCAGCGGACAAGGGTTGAGTCGGGATGTGTCGGTTGCAATGTTTACCGGGACGTAGATTCAAAGAACGCTGTTATGATCGAAGAAATTTGGAAGAATGAAAAAGACCTTGAGCGCCATCTCCGATCAGATGACTACCAGAAAGTACTCCTTGTAGCAGAGATGGCATCTGCTCCGCCGGAGATCAGGTTCTACACGGTACTGCGCACGACTGGTGTCGAGACAGTGGAAAAGGCGAGAACCGCCGGGGAAGAAGAAAAAAACACTTGAATGAGTGAGCCGGGAGCACGGTGAAAAATCCCCGCAGAGTCGGGTTTGCCCGTCCGCACCGAAAGCCCCGTCGATGAACGGCGGAGGAGTCTGACAATAACGGAGCGGGAATAGAATAACTTTCTGTGATGAACAAGCGCACCTTATTGATGCGCTGCTTGATGCCATGAGCATGACTTCAAGAGATTGAGCAAGGATATCGCGAGAGATGAAAGAAAGCAAAGTAAGGAGGAAGAGATGAGAAGAACAATCG
>DMNE01000412.1:0-1743 GCA_003453735.1 Nitrospiraceae bacterium
GCTCCTTTTCAAAGAGGACCGCGGTCCTATCTGGGGTCCTCTCCACCTGCTCCTCGAAGAGTTCATGGATACAGGAGTCCGTGGGATACTCAGTCCTTGTGTCATTCCACTGCACGAGCAGCTGGTGTCGCTCGGCCTCACTCAACAAGGGCAACTGCGACAATCTCGTCTCAGGGTTTGCGACAATCCCCTCCAGCATCCTCTGATAATGTCCTGTCATCCGTACAATCGTAGCTGCAGCGAATAGGTCTGAGTCGTACACAAAGGTGCACTTCAGCCCCTCAGTTGTTTCCCAGAAGTGAACTTCCAGATCGAATGTCGTTGTTGTGCTTTCTGTTTCCAGCCGGCTCAGCGTCAGACCGGACAGTTGCAGGTTTGAAACAGGCATATTCTGAAGGACAAACAAAACCTGGAAAAGGGGGTTGCGGCTCCGGTCTCGCACCGGCTGCAATTCCTCTACTACTTTCTCAAACGGTAAATCCTGATGTGCATAGCCATCGAGCGTGGTTTTTCGTACCCGTTTCAGCAATTCCCGGAAAACCGGATCGCCCGAGGCATCGGTGCGCATCACTAGAGTATTCACGAAGAAGCCGATCAAGCCTTCGATCTCTACACGGTTGCGGTTCGCGATCGGTATGCCCACAGCGACATCGTCCTGCCCCGTATACCTGTGCAAGAGACACTGAAAGGCTGCCAAAAGCGTCATGAAGAGGGTCGCGCCCTCCTTACGACTCAGCCTTTGGAGTCCTTCCGTCAATCCCCTTGTGAACTGAAGGGCATGCGTGGCACCGTGAAACAATTTGGCCTGAGAACGAGGGTAGTCTGCAAGAAGCTCAAGTGGTGAGACACTGGTGAGCTGTTCTCTCCAGAAAGTTAGTTGTTTCTCCAGATTCTCTCCCTGCAACCACTGCCGCTGCCAGACAGCGAAATCAGCATACTGGATGGGTAACTCGGGAAGCGGAGAGGGATTCGCTTTCGAGAAGGCTTCATACAGTGCCGAGAGTTCCCGATAGAGNNGTGATGTGATGCATCGTTAGAAACAAGACGTGCTCCTCTGGTTTCAAGTGCAACAGGAGCGTGCGCAGTAAAGGACCTGTAACAAGATCGAAGGGACGACACGCTTCTTCACTGGCAACTCTTTGGGTCTCGATTTCTCTCTGCTTCTCCGGCATAGTACCGAGATCCCTCTGTGGCAAGGTGAAGGCTGTAGCTGCAGCGATACTTTGTAAGGGTTTGTCAGCCTCAGTGATAAAAGTGGTGCGCAGCACTTCATGGCGTCTAACAATCTCTCCAAGGCTCTGCTGCAGTGCGCGCACGTTTAGATGGCCCCTTAAGCGTATGGCACTCGATACATTGTAAGCGAAACTGCCTGGATCCAGCTGGTACAGAAACCACAGGCGTTCCTGACCGAAAGAGAGCGAGCAGGGTTCACTTGTGCCTCTCCGGGGTATTGTCTGATCGTTCACAAAAGCGTCTGCCTTTTTCATAGTAAGGAACTGGATGAGCGCTCTTTCTTAGGAGAAAGTCCGGCTACACTCTGCATGAGATCATCCATACCGCCTTGTCCTCCCCCCCGGTAGCTTAAAGAAGGTGCTTCTCTGTAAACGGAGAAACCGTTTCTATACGGTCGGTAAGGTCAATTCTTTGTGCCCCGTGAAGGGGTCTGTGGAGGCTTTCTAGAGAAATCCCCTCGCGTAGAGCAACAACAACACCTGCCGCTTCAAGGTAAGAACCGACTTCGAT
>DMNE01000412.1:1786-5479 GCA_003453735.1 Nitrospiraceae bacterium
ACCCCGCCTAAACACGAGGCCGGGGTGATGATCGCTCCAATATTATTGATGCTGATAAGTTGAGCTGGGATATTCTCCAAAGTCGCGAGGGAGACGAGACGTGGCGCCTTCGCAAGTCCCTTGAGTACGCTATAGTAGTGCGGCGTTGAGATAAACTCCGCCGACGCACGCGGATTACGAGTGTCCTTTTCCTTTATGTTCTGATAATAGGGAAGAGGAGAGTGTGCAGTCGGGATCCGGAAGATCTTCGAAATCAGATGGGTAATGATCGCCTCAACACCTCCCGAGGGGTTTGGAATCTCACCGCTCAGATGTCGTGAGAACATCTCCTTTGTGACACCATGAATCACAGAAACGCCCCCGACAGAATGAACTCCCCGAGAGATCAAGAATTCGGCCGCTTCAAGGATCGCTTCGGGACGAAGCACCGTACCCACCGCGCAGCCGCTCTCTGCCCACTCGATTTGGACACCCAGTTCCTTTCTCAAGATAGTATACAGATCACAGTCTATACCCTTTACGGCCTTTGCGGCATTCAGTGTATTTACAACAAAGTCAACATAGGCGATACCAGTTGGATCCACGAACGTTCCGATCCTGTTGTTCTGAACTCTCAGCAGCCCCAAATGACCTAAAAGGAAATCGTCCAGACTTTTGCCTTCCACATACAGGACGTTATCCGCCATTTCGTTTAGCTCAGACGCATTCACCGCGTTGGGATGGGTAACAAGGAAATCCACAGTGGAGGCCAGAAGGTTTGTTACAGGACAGGCATCGCCCGCAAACCCACCGAACTCACAGCGGATACCGGTCGGTATGATCTGGACAACACCAAAGGGCTGGCTTTGGTAACTCTTTTTCCTTGGATCAAGGATTTCGATCATGCTCAAGTTCTCTGCATATTTGTTATAGGGAGCAAAGCGGATGATTGTTGACTCAATGACTATCTCACCATTGTTCACATCGACAATTGAGAACCGAAGTGGATACGAGTCACTCTCTAACCAGGAAGCAAACGGCTCCGCTATTGCCTCAAGCCAGCTGGCATCTCTTTTGGGTCTTAGTCGATATAACGCGTTTTCAATTTTCATAGTGTCAATCTAGTATTGAAAGAAGAAAAATGATTTCTTGTGCTAAAGAAAAAGCAATTTTTATGCCGTGCCTGATAACGGGTCTGTCACCTCAAGGTTTATTTATTAAAAAACAATAAGTTGTACATCGATCGGTTTTTTGGTGTCGAACCCTTCTCAGGTCTTCTTTAAAAAATGGTTCCAATGGAAACACCTAAGCGACGGCCCCCGAGACGCTGTTCAGGCAATCCTCGAGGAAGCCCAGAATTCCCGCCGAAGGTCCTGAACTGGTAATATTCAGTAAGTACCGACAACAGCTGCCTGGATCATATGGATGAGCGGTGAAGGATAAACTCCCAGCCCTATCAGCAGTAACATTAGCATCGCAAGGACTAGGCTCCCTGACAATGACAGTCGCGAAGACGCGACAGGACTCTCTTTGACTTCCTTTTCCGGCAGGGAAAGGTACATGGCAAGAATAACCCGCAGATAATAGAAGAGACCGACAGCGCTATTCAGCACCAGCATCACGACAAGCAACCATAGGGCTGATCCTATCCCTGCGGTAACGATATAGAATTTGCCGATAAAGCCGGCTGTCAGAGGAATGCCGGCTAGGGAAAGCAACATTGCCGTAAAAAAGCCTGCCAGCCACGGCCGATGCAGGGCCATCCCACGGTAGTCATCTATCCTATCGGCCTCCCGATCTTTTCCTGAAAGTACCGTAACAATCCCGAATGCCCCTAAGGTGGTCACAAAATAAGCAACGAGATAAAAGGTTACGGCAGTGACTCTCAAAGACCCGCTCGACAGAAAGGCCACTAAGAGATATCCAAGATGGGCTATGGACGAATAAGCAAGGATCCGTTTGATATTGTTCTGTAACAGGGCAAGTAAGTTTCCAGCCGACATGGATAAGAGTGCAATGACCGTAAACACGAGAAACAATGGGCCGTAAGCGTGGATATCAACACCAGTGAAGTAACGGAGCAACAGGGCAAACATCGATCCCTTCGAGACGGTTGCTACAAATGCCGTCACCGGTGCAGGAGCCCCTTCATAAACGTCCGGTGTCCAGAGATGAAAGGGAACCACTGCGAGTTTGAAACCCACGCCGACGATTACCATTACCATTGCCGTTAGCAGCAGCGCATTGTGCGTACCCATCCGAGCGGTTCGGGAAGCAATCTCTGCAAACTCCATCGTCCCTGTTTCAGCATAGATAAGCGCCATACCGAAAAGGAGGAAAGCGGCGGAAACCGCTGCCAGGATCAGGTACTTGATGCCGGCCTCGATACCCCGCTCGTTTTCGCGCAGATAGGCAATCAGGGCGTAGAGGGAAACGCTCAGCAGTTCGAGCCCCAGGAAAAAGGAAGCGAAATGGCTGCTGGCAGCAAGCACTGCTGAGCCTAGCGTTGCGAGAAGCAGCAGGAGATAGAACTCCTCATGATTACCCTGCCGTTTTTCCAGATAGCCGAAGGACATCGCGGCTACCATAAAACCCGCTGCGAGGATCAATCGCATGTAAAAGAGTGCATAAGGATCGACAATAAGAAGAGGGGTTTTCTGTCCAAGCTCCGTCAAAGAAATCGACGGGATGAGAAGGAGTGCGAGAGCGAGGACTACGAGCGTTAATGAAGCGGTTATTGCGTGATTCCGGTAGAAAGCGATCACAAGCATGACCACGACTGCCCCTGCTGCAAGGACCACAAGAGGTGAAAGCCCGAGCAGATCAGTGAGACTCATGGTATTCTCCCGCATCGATTAGCGGCGGAGTCATCATCTTATTTTCCTCTTTCCGGTGTATCGCGGACGCGTCGTGCTCCAGAGTAGTGAGGGCCGGCCCTGCAGTATTAAATACCGGTTGCGGATAGAGGCCTAACAGGACAATGGCAGCGATCATGACGGTCATGACCGACATCTCACGGGCTGAGAAATCGGCCAATTTCAGGTCTTCCTTCTTCTGTCCGTGAAACACTCGTTGGATTATCCAGAGGGAATAAACGGTAGCAGCAACAAGGCCGGTTGTGGCCAGAACAGCCATCACAACGTTTATCTGGTACGTTCCTATCAGCACGAGGAACTCTCCGACAAAGTTTCCCATCCCGGGGAGGCCTAAGGAAGCCAGAGCAAAGACGAGTCCCACTCCGGCCATACGTGGCGCAGCCGACCACAGCCCGCCCATGCATTTCGTATCGCGTGTGTGCAATCGCTCCTGAAGGGATCCGGCCAGAATAAAAAGCGCGCCCGTACTGATGCCGTGGCAGAGTATCTGCATTACCACTCCCTGGAGCGCCAGAGCATTCCATGCAAAGACTCCAAGAAGCACAAAGCCCATATGGCTGATACTGGTGTAAGCTACCAGCCGTTTCAGATCAGTTTGGGCAAAGGCGAGCAGAGCCCCATATAAAATACCGATGACCGCTAAGAACATGCCCGGAACTGCAACGGCACTCACTGCATCAGGGAAAAAAGGCACCATAAAGCGTAGCATGCCATAGGCACCGGTCTTCAGCAGGAGACCGGCAAGAATGACACTGCCGGCAGTGGGGGCCTCTGTGTGGGCGTCGGGAAGCCAGCTGTGGAAGGGTACAACAGGCAGTTTCACGGCAAAGGCGATGAA
>DMNE01000208.1 GCA_003453735.1 Nitrospiraceae bacterium
CGACAGTTCGGGGATCGCAACCTTTGTGGAAGGGCTAAAAGGGATGATGTCATACAGCGGCCGGTTGAAATTCTTCGGCATCCCCGCAAGGATAGAGGAGATATTCAATTTTTCAAAATTAGANNTCTCATCGGCAGAAGAGCTATGCCTTTCCGGAAGGACATCCACGACATCTCAAAGCTCATAAACGATACTTTTTACTGGGCATTCGTTTCTCCCCTAAAAGGTAAACCGATACGTTTCAGGGCAAGCATATCTGAGATGGTCAAGGCGGGATATGATGCCATCCCAATAGTAGCGGTGATCTCGCTTTTCGTCGGGATAATCCTTGCGCTGCAGGCCGCCTATCAGCTCAGGAGAGTTGGGGCATTGATCTATGTGGCGAACCTTGTCGGCGTCTCGATAACACGGGAACTCGGTCCGATACTCACAGCGATCATAGTAGCCGGAAGGAGCGGTTCGGCTTTTGCTGCTGAGATCGGGTCGATGAAAGTGGAAGAAGAAGTGGATGCGCTCGTCACGATGGGGATCAATCCAGTGAGGTATCTCGTCGTGCCGAAGCTGGCCGCGATGATGATCATGGTGCCCGCGCTGACCGTTTTTTCGGACTGCCTCGGGATCGCCGGCGGTTTTCTTCTTTCCGTGACCGCCCTGCAGATTCATCCTTATAACTATTTTCAGCAGACCGTGAACTCGCTGTTGGTTAAAGATATAATTACGGGACTCGTAAAGGCATGGACCTTCGGCATCATGATAACCATCATAGGCACTCATGAGGGATTTAAGGTGGAAGGGGGTGCAGACGAAGTGGGAAGGCGGACGACCGCAGCTGTTGTAGCTTCGATCTTCCTGATCATAATTCTTGATCTCTTTTTTACGGCCCTTTTCTACTATTTTACTTAAAAGAATTGTTTCAAAGTTTTATATAGAGATTGTGCAAAGTTCTGAGTTTGAAGAGCGAGTCTGGAAAAGGCATGGAGAACGCGATAGAAGTAATAAGACTGGAGTCTCACTATGGAGACAGGGAGGTTCTTAAGGACGTCACAGTGGCGATGCCGCAGGGGAAAATAACGACAATTGTTGGCAAGAGCGGCTCGGGAAAAAGCACGCTCCTGAAACATCTCATAGGGCTTTTAAAGCCGACTCAGGGAGAAATTCTCATCAGCGGGAAAGATATTGCGGTTCTGAGAGAAGAGGAGTTGGATGAAGTGAGAAAAAAGATGGGAGTATTGTTCCAGGGGGCTGCGCTGCTTAACTCACTGAGCGTCTCCGACAACGTCGCTTTACCGATTAGGGAGCATACCCGGTTAAACGAATCGACCATCCATATCATGGTGCACATGAAACTTGACCTTGTCGGACTTTCGGGCTTCGAGAATTTTTACCCTTCTCAGCTTTCAGGCGGCATGAGGAAAAGGGCGGGACTCGCGCGGGCCATGGCTCTTGACCCCGAATTTCTCTTTTTTGACGAGCCTTCATCCGGACTCGACCCTGTGACGGCTGCCGGACTTGATAAATTGATACTGAAACTCAGAGATGTGTTTAAGATTACTATCGTCGTGGTGACCCATGAGCTTCCCAGTCTTTTCATGATCTCCGATCACGTCATCATGATTGACAGTGGGGAGGCGATTTTCTCCGGTACCTTAGATGAATTGAAAAAAGCTGACGATCCGAGGATAAAGATGTTTCTGGAGAGGAGGCCCGAGGAGGAGGCATATTCGCCTGACGATTATTTGAGGGTGATCACGGGGGACTGATATGCAAGGGAGAACGGGATACTTGAAAGAAGAGATCAAAGCGGGCGTAATAATAGTCTCATCGTTCGCGATCCTTAGCGTTTTTGTAATCTTGATAGGGGGTAGCCGGTTTTTTGAGAAATCCGACATTTATTACACAAAGGTTATGAACGCGGCCGGTCTTGAGAAAGGAGCGCAAGTCAAGCTTGGAGGGGTGAGAGTCGGAAGTGTTTTGGATATCAAGGAACCCGGAGGACCCGGGAAGCCTGTCACGATAGAGATAGCGATTAAGCGTGGAACTGTCCTATACAAAGGGACAAAAGCGCTTATCACCCAAATTGGGTTTGTCGGTGATCTCTACCTCCTTCTCACCATTGATCATACGACCACCGGCAGAATCGGGGTCGGAGAAGAAATCCCCTCAGAGGCGAGAACAGATTTCGGCATGATCATGACGAGGCTGGATGATTTGTCTCAGACTGTTAATGTCCTGGTCACTGATATTGACAGGCTTTTCAACGAAAAGAATGTGCGTGAAATCGATAAATTGCTGGGCAAAACCAATAAAGCAGTTGTTTCCATAACTTCAAATGTGGACGAGGTCGCATCATCGCTGAGGGCAACAACAGATAAGATTAGGAGTGTCCTGAATGAGATCGAAGAGATTGTCAAAACGAATAAAGGCGAAGTTCCAGCCCTGATGAGGAGCGCACAGAAAGACCTCGATAAGGCCGGAGATGCGATCACACATATCGAGGAGGCCGCTAAACAAATTGATACTGCGTCAGGTTCCGCGGGCAAGGCGATTGACAAGCAGTCTCAGAATCTGGACAACCTCATCTATACGTTGACAAAGACGACGGAGGATCTACGCGATGTCATTCAGGAAATCAGGAGAAAACCCTGGAGCATC
>DMNE01000090.1 GCA_003453735.1 Nitrospiraceae bacterium
CAAAGTGATCGCGCGCTGTAATAAATCCCGTGCTAGTCAATGGCATAATTTCTGTAATTTTCCAGCCCTTTTCGTAATCGGTCCTATTTTCTTGCGATTGATATGCAAAAAGATAGAATGGGGATAAAGGGGTTATTTCATTCCATTCCGCTGAAAGAAGTTCATGTTGATTTAACCATTGTTCTTTCTTACCACTTAGCCCCGAGAGATCCGTCCGAAATATCCGACTAGAGGTGCCGATCTTCTTGCTTCTTAAGAAAATACCAATTGCAACTCCTTGACGAATATCAAACACGTTTTTATCTTCATCACCATTTGGGGCACGTTCTTTTTTGTTGGTATTACCATGTAAATCAAGAATATATATTCGCTGGAATGTTTGCATGAGATTTTGCCGCATACCGCGAAATGTCGGGTTGTCGAGATATCCATGATTGCTAATGTAAGCAAGTATTCCATAATTTGCTAAAGTAATAGACACCTCCCCCGTACGTATGAATTTTACATAGTCATCTTGTAGCCAAAGCTTACGTTCATTGAGAGGGCGCCCATCCACTACCTTGTAATCTTCTACAATACGTTGTGCGTAATCACTCATATTTGAGGAAATGCCAGCATAAGGTGGATTGCCTACGATAATCGTGAACCTTTTTTCCCTTTTAATCGCGTTAACTAATTTTGCTTCATCGGCCAGTGCGCCAAATAAGCCCTCTATTTCAGGAGTAATGTCACTGGATGGTTCAAGACTGTTTGTTAGATAAATATGGGCTCGTTTTTCGTTACCAAAAGTATATCCTGTCTCGTAAAGCTTCAATCCTATTTTCATATGTGAAATGGCATAAGGCGCCATCATCAGCTCAAAACCATAAAGGCGGGGTAATAGATGTTCAGGTACATATTTATTCCAAAGAGCTGGCAATTCGAGTGCCATATGACCCTCTTTCTTCCACCTAGCGATCATCGTATTGTAAATGACCTCGATTANNGTCCAAAATCTGGACAAACGGCTCAGCAGCTGAAGTGTGTTCTGGAATTTTGATGTCCGAATTTTTTTTGCACATCTCGCCCCAGGTCACGGTAGATGCAAGGCCATCCTCAAGCCCAAATTCCGTTTTCAGCAGTTCGTGGACGCTCCTCACTATATAAGAGACAACTGGCTGGGGCGTATAGAAGACCCCCCGCTCGACCTGTTTCTTTTTATCGTACTCTTGAAGAAATAATTCATAAAAATGGACGACCGGGTCTTCCCGCATGGTCTTCTTGCCAAAGTCGCGCAAAACCGCTTCGATTTTGGTATCAGGGTTATTGAGCAGGTCAACAACTTCCTGAATTCCCAATTCATCAAAATCTATCTTGCCCTTGCGCCCACCCACTGACAAGAACGTGCCGAGCATATCCCGTAAGAACGGATTTGTGGGTATCATGTCCGCTAGGTTATCAGCAATTATTCCGGCTGGCCGCGAAACACGAGCGGCAAGCAAGCCGTATGCTATAGTTTGCGCGTACATGTCGGCAAAATCATCTTTATTAAGATCGTGAATGAGGGCAGTCTGAAAGGCTTTGTGCAATTCGCGCAGAGGCCCACGTTCTGATTCGACCCCTAAAATTAGCTTTGCACGCTGCCGTATGCTCTTTGCGAGATCGGCAAGGCGAATTGCAAGCTCTTTGGAAGTGGTAATGACTTGGCGCGGTCTTAATTCAAAGGCATCAGACCATTGCTTCCGCCAAGCTTCGGCATTACCCTCATCATTGGGCCACCGCAGCTTTTCAGAAAGCTTATGTACAACATAATCTATCTTGAGTATTGTATCGTCATCGTCCCATCCCAAAACCCTCAATGTTGGGAGGTCTCCAAATAACCTATCAGTAGGCTCACTGAAATGGGCAAAAGTAAGTTCTCTATGAGCTTCTTCACCATAAGAGGAGATGAAGAGCAGATCATGAAGTTTCCACGCGGCTTGTTGGGACTTGTTTGCAGAGGCTCGCTTTTTTATGACAAGGGAACGCAGAACACGTCGCAGAACGACTATGGGCAATTGTTTCGGTTCAAAGTTGATAAAGAATATTCCCCATGGCTGTTTTGAAGCTAGCGGTCGCAGTTGCTTTATTTCTTTTATCTTGACGGCAATTTTGGCCTCTATCCCAAGCTCTTCCGGGTCGTAATCAAAAGTAAGGTCATCAAAGTCTTCAGATTCAATGGGCCAGTCCAGTTCGTCACGAAGGTATTTTAAAAGCGAGGGGAATGATCTTATCTGTCTTAGCCGTTCGATATCAGGTAAACTCATTATGAAAGCTCCATCCAGGCTTTCAGTATTGCCTTTACACCCACAGGCGCTTGGACTTTTTTGAAATAGGTATTCTTTATATGCTTTTCGACTGTTTCCCTTATTTCTGTCAAGGTCTCTTCCGGTAAGGTCTTATGCCTTGGTGTTTCTGGTGTGCTCCTGATGAGGTCTATAATCTCAGTCGGTTCCTGCAATATCTCTTTCTTTTCTATATCGTAGAGATACCAGCGAGTAAGGCCCGCCTCTTCGCTCCACTCTTCGGTTTCTCCTTTTTCGTCTGATATGGCCCTGGGCGCTGGCAATGCATAACAGAAGAACACTCCCTTTGAGCCCGCCCTCGGATGCTGTTTGCCGCTGAAAACCCGGCCCGGCAGTGCTTTCAGGTGTTCTTCCAAATCAGGATTGTCCTTGAGCAGCCGCTGATATTCAAGGTGCATGCCCTCCAGTATGGTAGTAGAACCTTCATAGTTGTGATTGTCTTCTTTAAGAGCCTCATAATCGTCATCCGGTTTTAGAAGCTTTTTGCCTTCGATACCGAACACCTTTGAGATTCTTAAAGTCTTATGTGATACTCTTCCATAAAGCTTTAGTAATTCGTCCAGTTCTTCAGGCCGCAGGAAATTCCAGTAAGCTACAGTCCCCCTGATTTCCTTTACTTCCGGATGGTCCGCAATCAGTTTTTGTTCTATTTCGGGGTTAAGTCTCCTGTCCACGCGGCCAATCCTCTGCATCAGCCTTACAGGATTCCAGTGCAAGTCGTAATTGATAAGCCGTGTCGCGTCCTGAAGGTTAAGGCCTTCTGACAGTACATCTGTAGCAATCAGGATTCTGGTTTCCTTCAGTCCTGCGGTTGCCAGTGCCGCGCTAGATGAATCGTTGTAATAAGGGGCAAACTGTGAAATAATTTCCCCTCTGTCCCGTTTAACAGCACTGTCAACTTCATCAGCCCCGGTGAGACCAGCATTTTCAAGCTCTTTCTTAAGATAGCGGGCGGTATTCATATATTCCGTGAAGATCATTACCTTATGTTTTTTAAGCACGGGGTCCGTTTTGAGCAGTTTTATCAAAGCTTTTAGCTTATCGTCATGTGAAGGCTTGAATTTCTGAAGTTCTTTCAGGAAGTCCGATATCTCGTTCAGGTCAAGAAAGGTCTCGGACAGCATCTCGTCAATTTTATATTCATCGCGTGAAAGCTCTTCCACTTCTTCAAGCATCTCATCCGTTATAATGTCCTCATTTTCCATGCTCTCATCGTCTTCTCCGAAAAGCTCCATTTGGTGTTTCTGCACATAACCTATTAAGTCGGCATGTTGTGCTTTCCACCTCTCCAGTATGCGTTTTTCAGCATCAGTTGTGCTGTGTTTTGTGGCAAAGGCGAGGAGCTTAAGAAGCAGTGTTTCACATGATGTCATAAATGCTTGTACGGAACTCTCTAAACGTTTAAGAAATTGGGTGCGTATTAGGGCTACGACCTCTTTTTGTCTCCCCTCAGCTAGCGGATCAATAGAGGTATCAGGACCCTTATAGAACATCAGAGGATAGTACATGGCAAGTGAAAAGAGCGGCTTCTGCTTGTAAAATGCCCTTTCGATCATGGTAAGAAGATTGCCGTAAGTTTTCTTTATCGAGTATTCCGCAACCTTTGGGTCTTCTCGTTTGGGAAAGATCGCCTGGGAACCGCTGTGCTGAAGCTGGCTCTCCTTGACATAAGCCCGGCTCCTCTGGACTACCAACGCCTTAAAAAGTTCGTCATTAAAGAGAACATCTTCAGCCTCGAATAGGTCAGTTTGAATACCATTTTTCTCCAGTTCCTTCCCGAGAACGAGCTTTTCAAGTGCATTCTCCATTTTCCTGAAATGGCCGGGAAGCGAATGAATCCCAAGCGGGGCAGGCCGAAAATACTCGGGGTTTCTGCGTGAAAAAAGCTCTATCATATGCTGCAAATCGATAAGGCGGTTATTGACTGGTGTTGCAGTCAAGAGGAAAAGAGTTTTACCATCCGCTACATCATATAATTGCCAATATCGTGATATCTTTTCAGACTTCTCACCCTTCACTCCAGGATTACGGAAATGGTGAGCCTCATCGATAATAAGAGCATCTGCATATCTCTTTATATTTTCGAAGTCTTCTCTTATTTGGCCTCCCCTCTGGAGGTCTGTGTGATTGAAAATATGAAAGTTGCTTAAAATACCTTTCCCTATGTGCGGAAGATAGCGATGTAAAGCGCTTTCCCATACGGGTTTTCTGGCGGCTTTTGGCACGAGAAGAATTCCGCGCTTCCCTTCATGTTCCACAAGGCGTTCAATGACCATAAGGCCGACAAAGGTCTTACCAAGTCCGACTCCGTCGCACAGGAATGCCCCGTTAAACTGCCCGGCTATTTTCATGAGCGCCTGATAGCCTTCTTTTTGATACTGGTCGAGTACCCGATACATTTGAGAACGGGTGTTTTCCCATTCCCCGGCGGTCAGTTCGTGCCCCCGGAAAAATTCGTAAAGGGACTTTGCATAGACATCAAAAGGCGAGTATTCCTTCGTGTGCCGCTCAATTACCTTCAGAATGTCCGAGCTTATCTCCTCGGCTTCGTTCCAGTGGCGCTCGTACCATTCCTGGAGAATCTCAACTTCGCGCCTTATTTGAATATTCAGCTCGACATTATTAGACAGGCCAGGATAGGTAAAATTGCTTGAACCAACAAGTGCCGTGGAGCCTACAACGGCCAATTTACCATGAGTAATGTATGCTTTGGCATGAAACTTCTCTTTTGTATAAATACGGCATTGTATTTGACCCTTCCTTATCGCATCTGCAATTGCAGGCGCACCTTTTAAAAAGTCATTTTTTTCTTTCTCTTTTTCTATACTGCTGTCAAGGATACATTTGGCTGTTTCGATTCCTTCAAGAAGGGCCTTCTTTGTTCGTCTTGAGACCTCATCACCCATGAGAATGCGAAGCTTTTCAAGCTTTTGCCATTGCCCATCTATCGCTAGGAGGGCACCGATTTCAAAATAGCCTGTAGCAATGTCGAAAGATTTGGCAATCTCGGCCCATTCGTGGAGGTAGTGTCTGACTTTCCAGTCTGAATCGCTGTTATCAACAATGAAGAGGTCCGAACCCTTTTCCGCCGCCTTTTTCAATCCGCCCCTTCCTTCGGACTTCTATAGCATATAGTCCTGGCGGCCTTTTCGCATCGGATAAAGTCTTCCGTCCATCCCCGTGAATGAATAGAGCGGTCAATCAGCCTGACCCCGGAATGAGATTGACCCATGGTGGACCCTTTACCCCCTCTCTTCCCTTTCCCGTTCTCCTGGAAACGGCTTAATAATAAAGGGTTTGGAGGGGGAAATTCAATGAAAAGAAAGGCGTGCGTTCTATTTGGCTAAAGACATATAATAATAACTTATAGTATAGATTAATTTTTTTTATTTGACATTTGGTAATTCTAGATAAGAGAATCTTATGAACTTGCCTTATCAGTATAAGATTTTATAATATAAAAAGAGGTGAGCATGTCAATTGAGCTAGGCTCTAAGCTGAAAGCAGCAAGAGAGTCCATGGGATTAACATTGCCCGAAGCTGCACGAAGGCTAGGTTTTACTAATTACCAAACGCTTAGCAGTATAGAAAGTGGCGAGCGCGAATTAAAAGCCTCTGAACTATCAGTTTTCTCCAAAGTTTACTTCGT
>DMNE01000457.1 GCA_003453735.1 Nitrospiraceae bacterium
CCGCTCTATCCTGAATTATTCCCTCCATCCAGAGAGTCAGCTTCCTGTTGACACTCTTGGCAGCATCACTGCTAAAGACACCTATGACCTGCAGATACCGCCGGTTAGTAAGAGACCGGTGCGCCTTCACTATCCCCTTGCGGTCCCACTTCCGCAGGGTTATCACGGATCTGCCTATCAGCTTCCCAAATTCACGCGGGGGATATATATTCTTCATAGAAATATTGTAAAACACAAAAAAAGTTTTTTCGATATCTATTAATTCCTCCCTTCATCCGATAACGGGAAGTCTTGCCAGAGACTCCTTGATCATTTCATCTGGATATACGTAATCCTCGAGCTTTCCCGAAAGATAGTCTGCATAAGCCGTGAGGTCAAGATAGCCATGACCGCTCAGGCTAAACAGTATGGTCTTCTCCTTCCCTTCTTCCTTGCTTTTTACTGCTTCATCTATTGCGGTAACTATGGCATGGGCACTCTCGGGAGCAGGTATGATGCCCTCCGATCTTGCAAACTTAACCGCGGCATCAAACACTGCCGTCTGTCCGCATGCCACAGCCTCTATGAGTCCGTCATGGTAAAGCTGACAGAGAAGTGGCGCGTCAGCATGATAGCGCAATCCGCCGGCATGGATCCCGGGAGGCATGAAGTCATGCCCCAGTGTATACATCATAAGCAGAGGAGTGAGTCCGGCGGTATCACCAAAATCGTACCTAAACTCCCCTTTTGTGAGGGTGGGGCAGGATGTCGGCTCTACAGCGATTACCCTTAATTCCTTGCCATGGATCTTGTCCCGAAGGAATGGAAAACTGATCCCTGCCAGATTGCTTCCCCCGCCGCAACTTCCGATGATAATATCGGGAGAACCCCCGATGAGCTCAAACTGTTTTTTCGCTTCCAGCCCGATAACCGACTGGTGTATCAATACGTGGTTTAAAACAGAACCGAGGGCATAGTTGGTATCGTTGTGGGTCGCCGCATCTTCAACAGCCTCTGAAATCGCTATGCCGAGACTGCCCGGGCATTCAGGGTCTGCCTCGAGGATCTTTCTCCCCGAATTCGTAACCGTCGAGGGACTCGGATGGACAGTAGCTCCCCATGTCTCCATAGCTATCCTCCGATATGGCTTCTGGTTATAACTCACCCTCACCATATATACCGTCACCTCAAGCCCGAAGAGACTCCCGGCAAGGGCCATGGAGGAACCCCACTGTCCTGCACCGGTCTCTGTTGCTATCCGTTTAATGCCTGCCTGCTTATTATAGTATGCCTGGGGTATGGAGGTGTTTGGCTTGTGGCTGCCAGCAGGGCTCACTCCTTCATACTTATAGTAAATCTTTGCCGAGGTTCCCAACGCCTTTTCGAGCCTGTGGGCCCTGAAAAGAGGCGCCGGCCTCCAGAGTGTGTATATGTCGAGCACTTCTTCCGGTATATCGATCCATCGTTCGGTCGAGACTTCCTGTCCAATGAGGGCCATAGGAAATATAACAGATAGGTCACCGGGGCCTATAGGCTGTTTTGTGCCGGGATGCAGAGGAGGTTTCGGCAGATTCGGCATATCGGCCATTATATTGTACCACTGCCGCGGTATTTCTCTGTCAGGGAGAACTACCTTTGTTTCCTTCATAACAACCTCCGATCTTCCATATGAATTTTTACGCTGATATTCTCAATTCGTCTATTTTTGCGCCGATATCCATTGCTTCCATGAGAGAGGTGCCGATAAGCACGGCGTCTATCCCTGCATGCTCCAGTCTCACCACATCGTTCCTCGTCTTTATTCCGCTTTCGCTTACCGAAATCTTGTCAGAGGGTATCTCTTTTTTCAGCAAAAACGTGGTATTTATGTCGACTGCGAGGGTATTCAGATCCCGGTTGTTTATCCCTATGATGCCAGCATCCAGATTCAGGGCCTTCTCCAACTCATCGTGATTGTGCACCTCAAAGAGGACTGAGAGATGGAGTTCCCTGCTGAGATGGAGGTATTCTTCGGCCTGGGCCCCTTCGAGCAATGCTGCTATAAGTAAGAGGGCATCCGCGCCACCTGCTCCCGATTCATAGATCTGATATTCATCAAAGATAAAGTCTTTTCTCAATATGGGTTTGGCTACCGTTTGCTTAACAGGGAGGATAAAGTTCAGGTTGCCTGAAAAGAAATCCTCCTCGGTTATCACCGAGACGGCATCCACGGCCTTTTCCTGATATATTCTGGCTATCTTCAGCAAATCCAGATTCTCTCTGATGATTCCCCGCGACGGCGATGCCTTCTTGATCTCCGCGATAAATTTAATCCGTTCCCCACTGCTCTTGATAGCCTTGGTAAAGTCCCGGGGTTCCTCCATGTCCAGAATTCGCGATTTAAGTTCATGCAGAGGTATCTTTCCCTTTGCATAATCAAGCCGCTCCCGCTTTTTCTCTACTATCTTCGTCAGAATCGACATTATTGAATTTTAAGGCAATTACCCAAAATAATGCAATGAACTGCGTTACAAGAGGAGGGGTGAGTGTGGTCCAACAGGGTGTCCGGTCTCAATAGTTATGATATAATTGCGCTGCAATGGATACACGCAGGAGAATAGCCAAGGCAGCCGGTGTCATGTCCTTTGCGACTTTCATCAGCAGGGTTCTCGGCTTCGCACGGGACATGATATTCGCGGTTTATTTCGGGGCGACCGGGCTTTCAGATACTTTCTTTGCAGCTTTCAAAATTCCCAATCTGCTGCGAGAGCTTTTTGCAGAAGGCTCTATGTCATCCGCCTTTATCCCCGTATTGACGGAATACCGCCAAAAACAGGGAGAAGCCGAAGCCGAGCGCCTCGTCAAAATAACCTTTTCCTTTATCGTTATTGTTGTTGGACTGATATGTCTTATCGGAATCATTTTCTCCCCCGCCATCGTTACTATCATTGCCCCGGGGTTCTTACGTTCTCCGGAAAAATTCTCCCTCACAATCCGACTGACAAGGATCATGTTTCCGTTCCTCTTGTTCATAAGTCTCGCTGCGCTGGTAATGGGTTCTCTGAACACGAAAAAAGTCTTCTTTATTCCCGCAATCGCGCCTGCGATGCTCAACATAACGCTTATTGTGAGCATCGTCTTTTTTGAATCGACGGCGAGACAGCCCATTATCGTAGCAGCCATAGGAGTTCTTGCAGGAGGTTTTGTTCAATTTGCCTTTCAGCTCCCTTCGTTCTTCAAGAACAACTACCGCCTCGGGTTTGACACCGGCTTCCGTCACCCCGGACTCAAACGGATGTCACTTCTTCTCATACCTGCCACCCTTGGGTTAGCGGTAAACCAGATAAATATCGTCGTCAGTAACATCCTTGCCTCATATCTTCTGCCGGGCAGCATCACCTATCTGTATTATTCAATGAGACTCATCCAGTTCCCTATAGGCATCTTTGGAGTGGCGATGGGGATGGCGGTCCTGCCCGCGTTATCTGAGCATGCGGTAAGGGGGGAGATGGACAAGCTCAGGGAAGATTTTTCCTTTGCTCTACGACTCCTTTTCTTTATCACTGTCCCGTGCATGGCAGGGCTGATCGCATTGCGGGAACCGATCGTAAGTACGCTCTTTCAGAGAGGGGCCTTCGATTTCCATGCGACGATCGGGACAGCCGATGCGCTGCTTTTTTATTCCCTAGGCATATGGGCCGTTGTCGGCGTGCGTGTCGTCACTGCGACATTCTATTCTCTGCAGGATACCAGAACGCCGGTCAAGGTTGCGGTTACCGCTATGACCACGAATATCGTTATGAGTGTTACTCTGATGGGACCGCTCAGGCACTCTGGGTTAGCTCTTGCAAATGCCATTGCCTCTATGGTCAACTTCCTGCTCCTCTTTTATTGTTTGCGGAAACGGTTGGGCCGTATCGATGCAAGGAGGATCATCCGGTCCTTTTTCAAGATATGCAGTGCCGCAATCTTGATGGGTGTTTCAGGCTGGCTTGCCCTCAGGGGGGGAATATGGGAATTATCGGGAAGACTCATTGAGAAAGCGCTTTATCTTTCGGGGGCTGTCGCGCTCTGTCTGATCATCTATCTTGGCATCTGTTTTCTTCTCAGAAGTGATGAGTTCTACTATATCTATGACATAATAAGGAAAAGGCGCAGGGGGGAGCAGCAATGATTATCAGGAGTTTAGTGGTCGGGCCGTTGCAGGCGAACTGTTTCATTATAGGGGACGAGAAATCGAGAAAGGCTATTGTCATAGACCCGGGGGATGAGCCTGACATAATTACGAAAGTGGTGGACAAGGAACGTCTCACTGTGGAGTATATTTTCTGCACCCACGCACACTTTGACCACGTGGGGGCGGTACCTGACTTGAAGAAAATCAGCCACGCAAAGATAGTCCTTCACAGGGATGAGCTAGAGATTTACTCTGCCGCGAAGGATATGGCAGCTGTGTGGGGCTACGATCTGGATCCTCTCCCGACACCGGACTTGCTTGTTACTGACGGGGAGGAGATAAAAATCGGTTCACTCACGTTCACCGTGCTGCATACTCCTGGACACAGTCCCGGCGGGATGTGCCTTTTCGGTCAGGGCGTCGTCATTACCGGGGATACGCTTTTTGCCGGTGCGGTGGGACGGACGGATTTCCATGGCGGAGACATGAAGAAACTGAAACAGTCGTTCGACAGACTCATGTCGCTTCCCCCTGATACGAAGGTTCTTACCGGGCATGGCCCGGACTCCACCATAGCGAGGGAACGGTCAGAAAATTTCTTTCCCAAATTATTTACTTGACAAACATCTCATTTACTGGCATATTTACCTAATCATGGTGTCAGTCTAACAGGTATCAGCGGGTTCCTGAAAAATCTTAGATTAATTTGGGTACCCCTAACCCAAGGCAATAGCCTTGGGATTTTATTTTCAGGAGGAAGGATGGGCACAAAACTTTACGTAGGAAACATTTCCTTTCAAGCGTCAGAAGATGACCTGAAAGACCTCTTTTCAAAAGCAGGAGAGGTTGTATCGACAAAAATGATCACGGACGCTGCAACCGGCAGGTCCAGGGGATTTGCTTTTGTCGAGATGAGTTCCGATTCCGAGGCACAGAAAGCGATCACGCTGCTGAACGGCACCAGTTTCCTGACGAGGAATATCGTTGTCAGCGAGGCAAAACCTCAGGAAAAACGGGAGAGGGGACCAAGAGACAGAGAGCGGGAAGGTTTTGGCAATAGACGCCCGGGAGGAAGGAGATAGTCTAGTCTTTTCTTTTCACTGCCAATCTGGATTTTGACAGAATCATAGAGCCAGGAGACAAGCCCAGTTCTTTTGAAACCACATCACATTTGGCCTGAAAAAGGTAGAATATTACCTTTTCCAGATCGGATACGGTCTCAAAATTTCCCTGTCCCTTGCTTATGATGAGCGGTGCCTGGCTGTATTTCTGCTGGAAACCAGGGGATGTCCACTCAAGGATGGTTCCCACTGCATCCGAGCCGTTATCAACGACCTCGCAAATCTCAGTGAGAGATGTTTCGAGGGCATCCTCGTAAGTGCAATCGTTGATGATCGCTGAACCTTTTACGACGGCCGTCACTTTCTTACCAAAGGACTGTATGGTCTCAATAAGGATTCTATCGAAGACTATCTCACCTGCATTATCGAGAAGATAAAGTATTTCTGCTGCATCACTGAGAGCAGACCTGAAAGATCGATAGTCCTCCACTGCAAAGGGGTTATTTAATGCCCTTTCTATAGTTCCTTCAATATCAATCGATGTGAATATCCCGAAGTCAATAACATTCCCGGCAACGGCAAGGCGTGAAGCCGTCAGTAAAGGATCCGGACTATCCTGAACGAATCCCTTCAGGGACGGGTAGAGCTTGAGGGCTATCTGATTGTATTCTGACTTTATCCCTCGAAAGGGATCTTTCTGTAATAAGCGCCTTATCTTTCTGTGGATGAATGTGGTTACATAAGCCGGTGGCTTCGAAGTATCGACGTTCTGGATATCTTCGAGGACAGCTTTCAGTATCTGCTCCTGAACCGTCCTATCTTTTGAGCCATGCCTCAGGGCTATGAGAGACTGCCGCAAGAAACACGGGAAACAGTCAAGATGAACTCTCACAAGTCCTTCAGCGCCTCAGCCTTCTTATTCACTTCGGCAGCCATTCGCTGCCTGTAAGCCAGTAGTTTTTTTACGATATTTTTATCCTGCCTGCCGATGATCTGAGCAGCAAGTATAGCAGCATTCTTTGCGCCAGCCTTTCCCACAGCCATGGTGGCAACGGGAACGCCGGGGGGCATCTGGACAGTGCTGAGAAGAGAATCGAATCCCAGAAGCGGAGACGAGCTTATCGGAACACCGATCACTGGCAGTATTGTATGTGATGCAAGGACACCCGCGAGATGAGCTGCCGCCCCGGCTGCCCCGATAATCACATCTATCCCCCTCTTTTCAGCCTCAATAGCGAGGGTGATAACGCGTTCCGGTGTCCTGTGAGCAGAGGCTATCGTCATCTCATAGGGAATCCCAAACTCCTTGAAGATATTCTCTGCCTCCTGCATGACAGGCAGATCGGACTCACTTCCCATGACCATTAACACCCGGGGTCTCATATCACCTCCGTCGGACAAACAATTAATCACAGAAAAACACTGAGGTTAACGAGAAGACAACAAAGCTTTGCTCTTTCTCAAAACAATTCTCTGCCCTTTTCCGTATCTCGGTGTCGATGCTTTTCTTTCTTAGTCCCTTGGTCGCTTCAGCGCCCTGTCAGCAATATCCTTCCGGTAGTGCATGCCTTCAAATTGGATCTTTTCTACCGCCCTGTATGCTTTTTCTTTTGCGCTTCGTATATCGGCCCCCAGGGCTGTGACGCCGAGCACTCTTCCGCCGGATGTCACCAAGGTACCATTATGAAAAGCCGTCCCCGCATGAAATACAAGGACGTCATTGTCCTTTTTCAATTCATCAAGTCCCGTTATCACCTTGCCCTTCTCATACGTCCCCGGGTAGCCTTTCGAGGTGAGGACAACACAGACGGCGGACTCGGGCTTCCATCGGATCTCCAATTCGCTCAGTTTTCCATCGATCATGGCAAGGGCAATATCAACCAGGTCAATATCCAATCGAGACAGCACTGGCTGCGTTTCGGGGTCTCCCAGTCGGCAATTAAACTCAAGCACATACGGGACACCATTCTTTATCATGACGCCTGCATAGAGGACACCGTGATAGTTCACACCCTCGGCCTTTAAGCCTCTCATGACAGGCCACATGACCTTCTCCATGATCATCGCCTCCATATTTTTTGTGATTACCGGTGCCGGGCTATATGCACCCATCCCGCCCGTGTTCGGTCCCTTATCATCATCAAAGATCCTCTTGTGGTCTTGGGAAGATGCCATAGGTACGACGGTCTTACCGTCAAAAAATGCCATGACGGAAGCCTCCTCCCCCTCAATGCATTCTTCAACCACAATCCGGTTACCGGCCTCACCGAAAGCCCTCTCCTTCATAATAAGCCGCACGGCGCTGATCGCTTCCTCCACCGTATTTGCCACAAATACGCCCTTCCCTGCAGCGAGACCATCTGCCTTGATAACAATGGGCGCCCCTTTCATCCTGACATAATCCTCGGCCGGGGAGGAAGATGTAAACGCTCTGTACTCTGCAGTGGGAATCCCGTACCTCCTCATAAAATTCTTCGCAAAAATCTTGCTCGACTCTAATTGGGCAGCTTCCCTGTTCGGACCAAGTATCTTTCTGCCCTCCTTCTGGAAGGCATCAACAATGCCCCTCGAAAGAGGTTCTTCAGGGCCAACGATGGTGAGGTCAATCCATTCGTATTTAACAAAATCTATGAGTGCATCAAATTTGTCGGAGCCCACGTCGATGCACTCGGCGAGCTCGGCAATCCCCGCATTCCCGGGAGTACAGTATATCCTGTCCATATGGCTGGACCGTGACAGCTTCCATACAATGGCATGCTCCCTTCCGCCGCCCCCGATAACAAGAATTTTCATTATCCCCTCATCTCAGTCTTTACCGCAAGCCAGTAAACGACCCCGGTAACAAAGATCGCAGCTATCAGATAATAGATCTTCTCCGGTGACTCTTTCTGAAGCGTAGCAATCATGGTTTCCCGGATAAAAGCTACAAGGGCAACCCCGACAAAAACGCTAATATGGAACTTTCCTCCCTTGAGATGATCGATCTCCGTGTTCATCAGCTCTATCACAATCCAGAGTATCAATATAGAACCGAGCGACGTAATGATAGCATGTTCGAGATCTCCTGTCAGAAAATTTTGCACCGCATGAACCAAGAAATAGACTACCCCAATCGATAATCCGATCAAGGCTAGAATAAGGACGAAGTTCATCCCCTTGGAAAAAGCCTCAGAGAAACTGATCAGGACATTCTTCACATGATAGGCACCGGAATAGGTCCTCAGCTCCTCTTCAATATAAGAAGAGGTGATGACATCAAGATTGATATCGAGTATTTTTTCGACAGCGATGATCGATTTTGCTCGTTCTTCGGAATCCTCTATGGCCTGATTGAGGACGCCGACACAATAGTTCCTGACAATATTCACCGCCCGGTTCATATAATGAGCCTCCACAAGGAACCTTACATGCGTCTGTCCTATCTTGATCAGTCTTTCGTAATACTGGCTACCATAATTGCCGGAAAAGAGATCGAGAAACCATTTTTTCTGTGAACCGAAGACATGGCTCTTCCTCTTTTCTTCATCAAAGAATCTCGCGGTATCCGCCGTCATGATCATCCACGAGTGCAGTGCGTCCATAGCACCATCCATATTCGCTTCGGCAATTTCCTTCAGAGAACGGAGTCGCTGCTCGTCCTCCTCGGTGAAATTATAATGCCGCTTTATCTCTTTAAAGGACCGCATAAGGCTTAATGATACTTCACTTTGTTGAGATACTCTGCAATGACGGCGTCATATCGGGCAGTATGGGCAAATACCTTTCTTGCCAGATTGAATTTTCTCTCCCTGCTGAGGTCTCCCCGAGATGACTTCATTTCTGCGATTATAGATGAGTAATCATCGGGATCGACCACAACAGCCACATCCTGAAAATTCTTGGATGCAGCCCTCAGCATTGCGGGGCCGCCGATATCGATGTTCTCAATAGCCTCTTCAAACGTAACCGTTTGTTTCGAGATGGTCTCTTCGAACGGATAGAGGTTCACAACGACCATATCTATCAGCTTGATGCCTTGTTCTTCCATGTCCTCCATGTCCTTGGGATTGCTCCGCCTTGACAGGAGGCCTCCGTGGATCTTCGGATGGAGTGTCTTGAGTCTGCCGTCGAGCATCTCGGGGAATCCAGTATAATCAGATACTTCGATCACAGGGATGCCAGCCTCACGGAGGATCTTTGCAGTCCCTCCCGTTGACAAAATCTCAATTCCCATTGCCGAGAGAGTTCTTGCAAAATCTACAACCCCTCTCTTGTTCGAAACGCTGATGAGTGCCCTTTTTATCATGATACAGCCTCCTTAAAAACATATGCAGTCCGGTTGTTTGCTTCTTCCCGCTTATAAAGGCCACTGCTCTTCCTTTGCCATTTTCTGGATGTCATCATAGAGTCCCCAGGGCTTTATACAGCCCTGTTACCAGTTCAGCAATCTTTTTATAATCAAGGGTTTCAGGGGTATCAGTCGGACCGTGGTAGTTCGGATTCCGGTAAAAAGCGGTATCGGTGACCATAAAAGCAGGATAGCCGAATTTCCAGAAACTGCGGTGATCCGAGAAGTCCACTCCGGGAATAATTGAAACCGCGTTCAGGGATTCCAGAGGCAGGGAGGATACAGAGGTAAAGGAACGCTTAAGTTTATTGGTGAAAGACCGTGATGCTATGTTTCCGACAAAGGCGATGTAATTGCCTGTGTCGGGGTAGAACCATCTGAAAATAGAAAAGGGATAGTACTGGCAGCCGCTCCGATCACAATAATAACCGAGCATTTCGAGACAGATCATACCGACAACGCGTATGCCCTCATCTTTAAGACTCTTTGCATAGACGTGGCTTCCCATTCTGGATGTCATGAAAACAGGGGGTTCCTCCAGACTGAAGGCTACAAAACGCACAGTCCGCTGAAGCGGACGCAGGGCGGTAAGCCTTGCCAACTCAAGAAGACCCGCAACACCGCTTGCATTGTCATCTGCACCCGGCGTGCCTATAACCGTATCATAATGCGCACCGATAACGACTATGCCATCTTTTGCGTCTTGAGAGCTTTTCACCTCTGCAATTACATTGTGGTATGTGTCACTTTTGTAAGAAAAAGGTTGCCTTTTCACAGAACAGCCGTATCCGTCGAACCTTTTCTCGATAAAGTCGGCAACCAACGTGAGTTCCTTCAAATCGAGATAGCTCCTTTCACCGATGTCTTGAGAAAGATATTGAACCGTTGCTATGAGATTTGATTGTACGTTCTCCATGTCTTCTTCCACAACCTTTTAACCCTGTGCAATGCTTACCTATGCCGGAACCAAGAATACGGCATATATTCATTGCCATAAGTATAAGGGATAACATCCACGGGATCAAGAGGCAGCTGACTATCGAATCTTTCTCTCTCCAGAGAATATCAGAAATCCGCTCTTTCGCACCGGCAATGCTGGAACAATCATGATGAAAAAAGAGCCCGGAGACCCGGAAGTGTTTTATAATAGACAATACGTAAGGCGAACATTGTGTGAGGCACTGAACTCATGGCAGCAGTCACCATAGGATCGCATGGAAAGGTTAACGGAGTTCATAAGGAGAAAAGCCGGCAGAAATCTCATATCCCTCGAGACTGTTGACTCCACAAACACGCTCGCCATGGAGCTGGGAGAAAAAGACGCCATCCATGGAACAGTGGTAATTGCTGACAGTCAGAAAAAGGGGAAGGGAAGACTCGGCAGAGTATGGGTGTCACCTCCGAGCGTCAATATATATATGAGTGTGATCCTCAGGCCTGTCATGAAGCTCACGGATGGAACGCTTCTGACTATTATGGCTGCAGTGGCCTGCTGCAGAGCCTTGAGAGATGCTACAGGGCTTCAGGTCACCATCAAATGGCCCAATGACCTGATGGTTGCCGACAAGAAATTGGGGGGAATCCTCACCGAGACGAAATCAAGGGGGGAAAGGATCGTTTTTGCAGTTATCGGTACCGGGATTAATATCAACTCGGGCAGAAAAGATTTCCCTCCTGATGTGAGGGAAACTGCAACGTCCGTAAAGATAGAAACCTCGGAGGAATATTCGAGAGCCGTCCTCATTGCCGGCATACTCGATAAAATGGAGTACTGGTATGGCATCCTCTTTGAGAAGGGCAGGAAACCGGTCCTCCAAGAGTGGCGAAACCTTACTTCAACACTGGGCAGAGATGTCAAGGTCACCGTCGGTGAAAAGACGTTTGTCGGTATCGCAGAAGATGTCGATGACGAAGGCATGTTATTGTTGAACCTACATACAGGCGGGGTCAGGCGTATAGCCGCGGGCGACCTTACGGTCCTGAGATAAGCGGGGGGAAAAATGAAAGCCGAGGACGTGCTTTTTTCTGATCGGAGAGGCAGGCGATGCTCCTTGCTCTAGATATAGGTAACTCCTCAATACATATAGGACTTTTTTCTGGTACAGTTCTTCAAGGGAGGCTTAAAATTCCTACCCACCCACTGAGAAACGCCCATGAGTATCGGGATGTTATCGGGGCGTTCTTAGCAAAACACAACGTAGAGAAGCCACTGCGTGGGATTATTATATCCTCTGTGGTCGCGGAACTGCAGGATGTCCTGAATCATATTGCAAAAGGGTTAAGCGCACGCGAGCCTGTGAACGTAAGTGCCTCTTTAAATACGGGATTACATTTCTTTGTCGAAAAGCCTGATGAACTCGGTGCGGACAGAGTCGCCAATGCCGTTGCAGCACGGGATATATTCGGGGAACCGGCTCTGGTGGTGGATTTTGGCACGGCAACGACCCTCAGTGCTATCAAGGACGGCGGGTTTGTAGGAGGAGCAATCTTTCCGGGCGTTGTGCCGATGGTCGAATCTCTTAGCAGGACCACATCGAAGCTTCCCCGTTTAGATGTCAATTTATTGGCATCTCGGCAGTCTCCTCTTGCCGCCACTGGAAAAGACACGACTAAGTGCATCATTTCTGGTATTATATATGGTACCGTTGGCGGGGCCGAAAGGCTTATCAGAGAGATGGAGAGAGAACTGGGCTGCGCTTTTAAGGTTGTAATCACGGGTGGGAATGCGGCCTTTCTTTCTGGCTTTATACAACAAGACTTCTCGCTTGAGCCTGATCTGACCCTGCATGGTCTCCGGTTGATTTTTGAGAGGAACGCCTGATGTATGAACTGAGAAAAGATCCCTTGCTCGGCAGATGGGTGGCCGTCACACACCAGTCAAAAGCCCCCGAAGAATACGATGTCTCTTCAGAAAAAATGAACGAGACCACCTGTATTCTGTGCCCCGGCAGAGAGAAGGAGACGCCTCATGAAATAGCGAGGGATACCAAAGACGGAAAGTGGCTGTCGAGGGTCATCCCTAATTTCAATCCCGTTTTCCAGATAGAGGGGGAGCTTGGGAGAAAGGGCGTCGGCATGTATGATAAGATGAACAGTGTCGGGGCAAACGAGATAATCATAGAAACCCCTGAGCACAATAAAAGGCCCGAGGATGTGGGGATTGAGCAGGTCCTGAGGGTTATCAGAACGTACAAAGAGAGGGTGTCCGACCTCGAAAGAGACCCGAGACTGCGATCTATATTGATATTCAAGAATTCAGGAAAGGGTGCTGGGGCGATACATACGCACCCTCATACAGAAATCGTTGCAACGCCGATCATCCCTAAGCGGATCAAAGAAGAACTGGATGGCGCAAGACAATACTATGAATATAAAGAGCGGTGTATCTTCTNNGGTCCCGGGATTATTACAGCTATAAAGAGCGGTGTATCTTCTGTGACATTATGAGAGAAGAATTAAGGGTTGGTGACAGAGTAATTTCTGAGACGAAGGATTTTCTTGCCTTTTCTCTGTTTGCAGCAAAGTTTCCCTTTGAATTCTGGATACTGCCGAAGAAACACCTTTGCTCTTTCCAAGAGATCAGCGCAGCGGAGATGGAAGACCTCAGCCTCATGCTCGCCACAATGCTCAAAAAGATGAGAAGCATCCTGAAAGATCCTCCGTACAATTACGTCATTCATACAGTTCCGAACAGGATCCCTAGACACGACCAATGGCATACCATTGGAGAGGACTTCCACTGGCACATGGAAGTTATGCCCCGCCTTCTCAGAACAAGCGGTTTTGAATGGGGCTCGGGGTTTTATATTCTTACAACATCCCCTGAGGATGCAGCCAAATATTTACGGGAGGCATAATTATGCATATTAAGCAAATTCTTTTTCCAACGGATTTTTCTGAGGGTTCAGCATACGTTATTCCGTACGTTGTCGACCTGACAAAGCATTACCAGGCCAGACTCTTTATCGTCCACGTGGTATACGACATAGCAGAAGCCACCGGATTTTATGTCCCTCATATCACCATAGATGAGCTTTACGACGATATTGCGAAGAATGCACGGAAGGAATGCGAAAGGTGGTGCGCGGAAGAGCTCCGGGGGTACAAGGAGATCGAATACCGGATATTGAAAGGAATTCCTGCGGTTGAGATCCTGAAGTTTGCAGAAGAAAACAAGATAGATCTGATTATCATGGGAACTCATAGCAGGAGGGGACTTGACCGAATCATATTCGGAAGTACGGCCGAGAAGGTCGTGAGAAACTCAAGATGTCCTGTCCTGACCTCGGGGGTTCCTCTGCAGAAGTGATGGAGCATGAAAGTTTATCTTTCTGAAAATGCATTTGTAGACATTTTGCTAAGCTCCGCAGAGGTTTACAAAAGGGAATGTCTCGGTTTTCTGTTAGGCTATCGGCTCGAAGACCGCTTTATTGTCGAGCACGCCTTCAGCTTTCAGACCGCCAACAGGAGGCACAAGGGCGTTATCGTTCTTGACAAAAACCATAAGAAGATAGAGCCGATCCTCGAACGGTTCGACAGATTGCAGATTATCGGGGACTTTCATTCCCATACGCAGTTCGGCACGACAAAAGGACTTCCTGTCCCGAGTGGTGAGGACATCCAAGGGATGAAAGAAGATCTGATCTACCTTATTGTGGCCATCAATAACAACGAAAAGACGGTGGGCTGGGGCGAAAAGAGAGACGGCACTATCTCGGGCTCAGTAGCAGATTTTTTCTTTAAAATCTCTGCCTATTTTCTTAATGGCAAGACAACCAAAAGGGCAAAGATCCATTGCCCTTTTCCTCCTGCTTTTTTGAAACAAAATTCTTCCTCTGTCACCAGTTAGAGAATATAAGGGTGGAATTGGCGGCGAGGGCATCTATTCAAAACAATCTGTATCGGATTATAAAAGCAGCATACCGAGTATGAAAAGTATTAGAACGAAAGTATTGGTTGTAGGTGGCGGCCCAGGGGGGGCCATCGCAGCTAGGTCCCTTGCCCGGCAAGGCCTCGACACCCTGCTGCTTGAAAAAAACCTATCGTTTGTTAAACCGTGCGGCGGAGGTATCCCATCAACGGCATTTGACGAACTGCAGCTGCCAGCCCTCTCGAACATAACATATGTTGATACAATAAAGATCGTGTCTCCAGGGGACGACTTAGTCGCGATACGACTGAAGGGAGCATCGATCGCCATAGTGCGGAGGGGAGATTTCGACACTTCCCTCAGGAGAGAAGCTGAAAAATTGGGGGGAAGGCTTCTCGAAGGCGAGTTCAGATACTTCGTTGACGTCGGCAAGACGATTACTTCAGAAGTGTCCACGGATGGTAACAATATCCAAATAAAGGCGGACTACGTAATAGCTGCAGATGGGGTTAACTCAAGGGTGAGGGCAGCGCTGCACATAAAGCCTGTTTACGCCTGCCTCACCTTAACCGGAAAGATAAAGGAAGATAAGACTGACTGCTGCGAATTCTGGTTCTCTTCTTCTCATGCACCCCGTTTCTATTCCTGGGTATTCCCACAGGAAGAAGGCATCTCCTTTGGAACAGGTACTCTTAACTTCCGCGAGATAAAGGCGCTGTGGCAGCGTTTTTTTGAGAGAAGGGCATGGAAAACAAACAGGATTTATGCCGAAAAAAACGGGATACCTCTCCGAGGATACCGCGTGCCCCTTTGGCAAGGCGATCTCTACACCAGGGACAGGATCCTTTTTGTTGGTGATGCGGCAGGTCAGGTTATGCCGTTAACGTATGAAGGGATCTATTATGCGATGAAATCAGGCGAAATTGCCGCAGCGACGATCGCCGAAGGAAGAATAGGAAATTATAAGAAACTGTGGGAAAGAAGCTTTGGGAGACGTTTTTCTATAATGAAACGTCTGGGGGAACACTTCCTGACGGACGACAACCAGACGGAGAGGCTCATTCAATTTTGCAAGATACCAGAGGTGCAGAATGCTGCCATAAGGCTCTGGCTCAAAAAAGAACCGGGGAGGAAAAGCCTGCTGTCTTATATCCATGCTCTCAAGGGATTATTCATTCATTGAGGCTTGTACGGCGCTCTTTTTCTTTCATCCTCCCCTACCGGATTGTTGCACGCATTTAAGACCGTGGCTTTAACCGGTAAGCATTTGAAAAGTTACTGATGAATAAATCCCTTTTTTTGAGAATAGCGATAATTCTTTCGCTCATCATGCACATTTGTGCAGGGCTGCTGATTTACTTCTTTCCCGCAGAGAAGAAAGAGCACGGCAAACCCTTTATCACAAGACTTGTCTCCCCTGATGAGCTTCCTGCCCCTTCCAGAGAAAAGCGGAGCGAAAGGGCCGAGGTCCCTTCTGTAAAGAGTCCTCCGCCATCCATAAAAATCCCTGGGCGTATGCGGGCAGCAAAGCCTTCAATTTTACCGGAAAGGCGGGAAGTTCCGCAGATAGCGCCCCGGCAGCTCCAGCCACTCCCCCCAACTCAGAATTCCGAAAAAGCCGGCGCTGAAAACAGTAAAAGTGCTCCGTCTGAACCGAGTCTGCCGAATGAGGGGCTTGAGAGTAAAGAGGGGAGCGAATCATTTCCCCATCAGGCGTTTTCAGGGTCAGGCGGAATTAGCCGGCCTCCTCCTACTACGCTGAAAGAAAAACTCTTTGACAAAGAAGTAGTGGAGAAATTAGCAAAAAGGGAAGAGGTCAAGAAAGACAATACTATCACATTCGACACAGACGAGTTTAAGTACCGTACCTATATGTTGAGATTGAAAGAAAAGATTGAAAGTGTCTGGCAATATCCGCCTGAGGCGGCCATGGCGGGCATCTATGGCGACCTCACTATCCGTTTTACCATAAAAAAGAATGGAATGCTTGGTGACATAGAGCTGCTGCGGACATCCGGCCATAAGAACCTTGACGATGCGGCGCGGGAGGCCTTAAAGGCAGCACAGCCATACTGGCCGCTTCCCAACGAATGGGGGAAAGATAACCTCACCATCACCGGTCATTTTGTCTATTCTCTCTACGGGACATATATCAGATAGGCTCTTTGCCCAGCACAAAACTCACAATGATATAATAAAGGAAAGGTATGAAGCCACGATTATATTTAAGAATTGGCGATAAGGTGAAGCACGTCAAGTATTATTATTGGGGTGATGGCGAAGTCATTGAAGAGAGCCATTCTGCCCTGCCTGGTGGCTTTTGCTTTGTTAGGGTCATCTTTGAGGACGGGATCGAGAGGTCTTTCATCAATGATTTAGACAATGAATGTTGCTGTTATTACGCGGGGTTGCGCCTCCTGTAGAAATCTAAAGTGACAAATTATATTGTTCTGATAACGTCAAGGAGTAAAAGAAATATCTTGACAAATTNNAGACCGTCTATTCTCGTTGTAGATGATCTTGTGACAAATCTTGAACTCCTCGAAGCAATCTTTGCACGAAATGATTTTGCAGTTTTTACCGCACTTGACGCCTACACGGCCCTCGATATCTTTGAGTCTGAAAAGATCGATATAGCAATCGTTGACGTGATGATGCCGGGCATGGATGGGTTTGAACTCTGCGGGAGAATAAAAAAGAGGTGCGGAAAGCAGTTCTTCCCCGTTATTCTCCTCACCGCATTGATGGACAAGAAGAGTAAGATAATCGGTCTTGAATGCGGAGCAGATGACTTTATCAGAAAGCCTTTTGATATTGAGGAACTCATCACAAGGGTTCGGTCCCTCTTGAAGCTGAAGACGCTTCAGGATGAGCTCGAGCATTCCGCGAACATCATACTCACCCTTGCTGTGGCGATGGAGTCAAGAGATCCCTATACACGAGGACATTCAGCTCGTGTCGGCGAGATAGCCTGGTCATTTGCCTCATTCCTCGGTTTCAACCGGAAAGTGCAGGAACAGATAAGGAAAGCGGGCATACTCCATGATATCGGTAAAATAGGATTGAGCACGACAGTGCTCCGCAAGAAAAGCGATCTCACCACCGAGGAACTATCGACTATAAAGCGCCACCCCCTTACCGGAGAGGAGATATGCAAACCCCTCGTATCAATGAGGGATATGCTGCCGGCTATCAGAAATCACCATGAGCGGTGGGACGGACGGGGGTTTCCGGATCGCTTGAAGGGCACTGATATACCTCTTTATGCTCGGGTGCTTTCTATTGCGGACTCCTTTGATGCCATGGTCTCCAAAAGACCCTACCGCGAGGAGAGGTCTGCCGGCGAGGCTATGGAAGTACTAAGGCACGAAAAGGATAGCGGACAGTGGGATCCGAATCTTGTATCCCAGTTCCTCAAAATGATGCAAGTGATGGAACCAAAATGGGGAGTCAGTGCTTAAACTCGCGTTGGCAGGCGGTAACATAACGGGCAGTACCGTGCTCTCCATGCTGCGGAGCGAGCCCGATATAAAGATCGTCGGAATTTACGAAAAAAACCCGGAAACTCCGGGGGCAGCGCTCGCGCGGAAATGGGGCATTCCCATCTTTGACGACATCAATATCCTCGCAACGTCAGCGAAGCCGGAAATTATTTTTAATGTTACCGGTGATGCAGTATTGAGCGAGACGATACGGGCTCTCTACAGCCACATAGAGGTTATCGATTCTATCGGCGCACGGTTTCTCTGGAAAACAATAGAAAAACAGAAAAAGGCCCTGGTCGAGCTTTATAAGGCGATCGAAGATGAGAAGAGGATCAGTCTCATTACAGAAAATATGCCGAAGACGGAACATCTGGAGGAATTCCTGCGGTTCGTCCTTGAAAAGGCGCTAGAGATAACCGATTCTCCCGCAGGAAGCCTAGCACTGGTGGAAGATGGTGAGATGCATGTCCTGGCCTCAAGGGGTCTGAGCAAAAGGTTCACCGAAAATGAACGCTGGAAAATTATGACCGGAGGGCTGACCGATCTCGTTATCAAGAAAAAGGAGATGGTTGCGATCCCCGATCTCTCAAAGGTCAATTATACAAATAATGCCGTACTTATGGATGAAGGGATTGCAGCGGTCCTCGTATCACCCCTTCTGATAAACAGTCATGTCTTTGGGGTAATCTACCTTGACGACTTCAAGCCGAGGCAGTACTCCGAGAGACAGAAACGAGCGGTCAATCTTTTCTCACGGATTCTCGGACTTATCGTGGACAGGCAAAAGACCCTCAAGAGGATCGGAGAACAGGAAATCGAAGTAGCCGAACTCCACGAACGGTTCGATAAAACTGTGATCGACAGAACTGAGGATCTCGAAAAACTCAATAGAGAGCTTGACCGTGAAAGCCAGTTAAAGAGCAGATTCATTACCAACATGAATCATGAACTGAGAACCCCTTTGAATTCTATTCTCGGATTTTCCGATGTGCTGCTGGAAAAGACTTTTGGTGACCTCACGGAAAACCAGGAGAGATACATCAAGAATATTCACTCATCGGGCAAGCATCTTCTGGACATCATCAATAACTGTCTCGATATAGCAAAGATAGAGGCCGGTAAGTTTGATATGAGCTATGAGATGTTTCCTGTGTTATCTGTGTTGTCTGAGGTCTTCAATATCATGACACCCTTGGCTGACAAGAAAAACATAGAGCTCAAGCTCTCCATGAGCGACACCGTCGATTCGATTACCGCTGATAGGGTTAAACTGAAGCAAATACTCTATAACCTTCTCTCAAACGCTCTGAAATTCACGCCCGAGGGAGGAAACGTCGGCATTATCGTTGAGAAAGAGGCAGGAAAGGGCGAATCTGAAGACCAGGAGTACGCTAAATTTTCTGTGTGGGATACCGGGGTCGGCTTAAGTCCTGATGACAAAGAAAGGATATTCGATGAATTTGAGCAGGTGGAGTCAAGCCTGTCGAGAAAGTATGAAGGGGTGGGGCTTGGTCTTGCGCTGACAAGGCGCCTCGTGGAACTCCACGGAGGTCGCATCTTTGTCGAAAGCAAGATCGGCGAAGGAAGCACCTTCACCTTTGAGATACCGATAACGTCACCTATTCAAGAATCGTCCGTTGAGGAAGTTGAGGCAGTGAACCTGAATTTCCCCTGGATGGAGGAAAAGGCTCCGCTCATACTTGTTGTGGAAGATGACGCGCCCAGTGTCGAACTCCTCACCCTGCACCTCACCCAGGCAGGATATAAAGTCGCTCATGCCTTCGATGGCGAGGATGCCATAGAAAAGGCAACTACCTTGAGGCCCTTCGCTATTCTGCTTGATGTTATGCTGCCCAAGAAAGACGGATGGGAGGTGCTTCAGTCGCTCAAGGACAATGAGGCGACAGCCCATATCCCCGTTTTGATCCATTCCATAATCGACAATAAGGATCTGGCATTTGCCCTCGGCGCCACTGATTATCTGCTCAAGCCCCTAGACAAAGACGCCCTTCTCGCCATACTGCAGAGTCTGAGTATCACGAAATGCAAAAAATGTCCTGTAACGATTCTTATCATTGAAGCCAAAGGCGATCTCGATTCCCTGAAGGAAGGCACTCCTGCGCGGGAATTTCTTATATACTCTGCAAAAGAAGGCAGACGGGGGATCGAACTTGCCACAGCCTTAATGCCCGACGTGATCTTGCTGGACTTTGAGCTTCCCGATATGCTCGGCTTTGATGCGGTGAATGAACTAAAGGAAAACCCTTCAACGAGGAACATCCCTATTTTTATTCTTACGGAAAGGGATGTATCTGTTGAAGACAGGATAAGTCTCGTTGGGAAAATCGAGAGAATCATACGGAAACATAAATTCGATCCTGTTGAACTGCTCGAACACATAACAGAGATAGAAGTGCTCTATCCAAAGAAAGCGGGACTCTTGGACGGTCTCACGGGCATCTTCAGCCACCGATATTTTCAGATCCGATTAGCCCAGGAGGTTGAAAAGGCCTTGCGGTACAAACAGCCGTTGGATCTCATGATTCTCGATGTAGATTCATTCGGTTCGTATATAAATGCCAACAACGAACAGTTGGGAAACGAAGTGATCATCAAGATCGCAGGACTTTTGAGAAAGAATATCAGGGGGTCAGATGTTGTGGTGCGTTATGGCAGAGATGCCTTTGCAATACTGCTCCCGAATACGGTTCTCTCTGCGGCCCTGGCATTGGGCAACCGATTCATCGCGATCATAAGGAATTACCCCTTCATGCACGGAGAGACCCAGCCGAAAGGGAGATTAACCGCAAGTGTTGGCCTTGCTTTTCTCGATGGCCAGACGCCCGAAGAACTCATCCTGTGTTGTGAGAGGGCTCTTGCATACGCGATTAAACGGGGGGGCGACAGGGTCGAGATCTACGCCAAAGAAATGGATGAAGCAGAGGCTTTCCCCCCCCAACACTGATATTTTCTTCGATATCTTCCCAAGCCCCCTCGGGAATCTATACCTCATTTTTTCCGGAGAAACGTTAACGGGAATAGATTTCAGGAAACCTCAGCGTGTCGTGCCGTTGCGGTCGAACAAACAAGCAGCCCGTTTGAAAAAACAGCTGGGTTCTTATTTTAGGGGGACCCTGCAAGAGTTCGACCAAGAAATCGATTTCCTTGAGGGCACTGATTTTGAAAGAGAGGTCTGGCTCTGTCTTAAGAGTATTCCCTATGGAGAGACAAGGTCGTATAAATGGCTTGCTGAGAGGATCGGGAGACCCAAAGCGGTGAGAGCAGTGGGGCAGGCGCTTAGTAAGAATCCCTTGCCGATCATAGTCCCCTGTCATAGAATCATTGAGTCTGATGGCTCACTTGGCGGATACTCGGAAGGAGTTGATATCAAAAGAAGGCTTCTCGATCTGGAATACTACTCAAGGCAGTCGATGGGGAAAGACTGATCGGTTATTGGCTTTTACTCATTCATTCACAGGCAGGAAACAATGCAACAGCTGATCCAGAAATATCTGAATAAGCTCGAATCACAGGGGCTCGTGAATAAGGATAATGCGGTTTTCCTAGCCCTTGATGCCGAATTAGTCTCGAACAGGCCTGTCACGGGTGATACCCTGGAATTGAGCAGGGTGTTCGATCTTATGAATATCAATACCCTGCTCTTTGCAGAGCCCGCCGAGCCTTATAAGAGCATCTTACAGGAGATTATTCGCTCTGCTACGAATGCTGCGGCTCACCGTCGGATTGTTCCTCTCGACTGTGAGATGAGGACATTTTTCCATGACATACCCGTTGTGGAAGAATTCTCTCCCGAGACAATAGCAAGAACCCTCTCTCACAGGAAAGCCGCAATCATAAAAGACAGAGGGATCGTGACTTACGGAGTTGTGACGCCTGAGCAGGCCTTTGTATCATTCAGCTCTGTTTGCTTTTCGATGTTCGTCAAATATTTCTATGATACTCTGATCTGGATTGAGCGATGTGCGTCTGAGAGAACGATATCTGGCAGCAATGGCATCGACACTTTCGAAAAAATAACTGGATACACATCTGCCTTCGCTCCTGAGCTGTCGCGTTTCAGTCTCATGGACGGACCCGTGAGAGATGAGGATACGGTCATCAAAATGATTTCCGAAGCCGGTAGGGCTGTTGTCGATTGTCGCCTCGTGGATTCGTTCTTCGGAAATATTTCCTACATCGCTGACAATACCCTCTATATAAGCCAGACCGGGAGTTCCCTGGATGAGCTTGAGTCCTGCATCGATGCTGTGCCCATTGATGGTTCTTCGTCTGTTGGCATTACCGCATCATCTGAGCTGTCAGCACATAAGCAGATNNTATCTCAAGACGGGAGATCATGCTATCTTGCATGCCCACCCCAAATTTTCTGTCGTTATGTCCATGCATTGTTTAGAAGAAATGTGTGCGAGGGATATATGTCACAGGTCATGTAAGCGGAGGCGAGAAATTTCGGGTATACCGATCGTCCCCGGGGAGATCGGAAGAGGTTCTTCA
>DMNE01000242.1 GCA_003453735.1 Nitrospiraceae bacterium
GCCATCATACAAAAACCATCTCCTTCTGACGTCCTGCCATGTCCGGTTTTTGAAATTTCCCGACGGTACCTTTGTCATCAGCACCACTTCTCTACTTTTGCTTAACAGGCAATCTTATCATTACCTGTGTACCCTTCCCGGTCTGACTCTCGACATGTATCTCGCCGTTGTGCCCCTCTATGATCTTCATCGCTATGGGCATACCGAGGCCAGTCCCAGTGCTTTTCTTGGTAAAAAACGGGATGAAGAGACTTTCGCGGGTATCATTATCCATGCCTGAGCCATGGTCGATAATTGCTATCGATAGAGAATCCTGCTGGGGGACGGCACTGATTGTGATCTCCTGTCCTCGCGCAGAGGCTTCAATGGCATTATTTACAAGGTTTACAAGCGCCCTCCGCAGGCGGACGCTATCAAGGGCTATATTCAACGGGGCATCGGGAATCTGTACTGAAAGAGTAATTTCTTTTTCTTCTGCCTTCCCCATACATAGTTCACATGCCTTCCTGATGACATGTGACGCATCTTGCTCCTTTAGTTCCAGCTTTATTGGCTTGGCAAAGTCAAGCACGTCACTTACGATGTTTTTCATGACTGCGGCAGAGTCTATGATCGCTTGGATTGCAGTAGTTTGGTTGCCTTTTCCATGCTGCAGGCGTCTTGCGAACCCCTCGATGGTTATGAGAGGATTTTTAAGGTCGTGGACAATAGCAGAAGAGACCTGGCCGAGGCCGGCGAGGTATCGTTCTTTCTCCAGTTGTTTTTTTCTTCTGCTGTCACGGTCTACAAGGTATCCCGCAAGAAAAGAGAATACTCCCGAAAACAGCAGGAAAAGCACTCTTTTCGTTTCGAACAAGATCGCATCAGTCCAAGTTCCTGCCATATATGGCAGGTATAAGAAAGATATCAACAGATAGGTAAGGATAGCCCCTCTAAGGCCGAATACAAGTGCGCCAACAAGAAGAGGAATATAATAAAGCTCCCTATAGATATCGTGAAGGGCGTGTATACTCTCCACCGTCGAATAGTGCAGATAAGTAATGAAAAAGGCAGACGCCACGATACCATATATGTATAATGTCTTTCTCTTGTCCGTGCGAAAACTTTTTCGGCCGGGAAATTCCAGCTTGGGAATGTGCCATAATGTCATATAATTAATAATGGAGCCATCAGTTTAATCCATCTTGAGATCGTTCTTCCCTGCTAAATTCGTCTTTCGCATAATTTTTTTGAGGATATCAAACGGCCATTCTTTAAGGGATTTCTTTTTTACGCCGAAAGCAACCGATTTGATGAGATAGATAATACCCATTATGATCACTGACCAGAAAACGACCATCACAGCTATCCGAATCCCATTCCCCATCCCATCATCTCAGTTTAAATTAAACTATCACGCAACTTTGAAAAAATTGTGAAGAAAAGATTTTTTTGCTTGACAATTTGGTCAGAATATATTTATATTGTAGTCATATTTATGCTAACGAAGTGGGATATGAGCTCAGTTGGAATCGGGCAATTAAAGGCCAAATTAAGCAGTTACATTGAAAAGGTCCGCCATGGCGAGCAGGTAGTTATCACCGATCACGGTGAAGAAGTTGCGCTGCTGGGTCCTATTTCAAGAGAAAGAAGAGTAATCAAATCCCTTGTAGAATCGGGGAGGGCTCAATGGTCCGGTGGAAAACCAAAAGGTCTTGAAGGGGTCGCCGTTAGGGGAAAACCTTTGTCAGAGACCATTCTAGATGAGCGCCAATGATTCTGTATCTCGGTACAACCAGTCTGGTAAAGCTCTACCTCGATGAACCACATTCTGATGCTATGCGGGATTGGGCCAAGGTAGCTGACATGCTGGCAACATGCAGGAGTGCCTTCACCGAGGTCATGTCTGCAATAGATCAGCGATTAAGGAACAACGACTTGTCCAAGAAAGACTACGATACATTTGTCAAGCAATTTTCTGAGGACTGGGCTCATTTCGTTAAAATAGATTTCAATGACGTCGAGGCAGGCGAATTCGTGAAGAAGTATGGCTTAACCCGTTTTGGAGCCATTCACCTTTCCGCTGCGAAGCTCATAACGGAAGAGCAACGCAAACTTATGCCTCTTTTTAGGAAGACATATAAGGATCAAAATGAAATATCGCTCTTTTTTGCATCTTCCGATGAAGCACTATGCAAAGCGGCTGCTGCCGAGGGATTGAAGGTTTTGCCTTTAGGCTGATGACGACTCTGATGAACTATACATTGTTTGTTAAGAGATCTGCTGAAAGGAATGAATATTCTGTTTTGGGTTGTCTGCTTCTCGTGTATTTTGTCATTTATGCGATATCACCGCTTTCCTACACATACACTGTCAGCAAAATAGCAGAAAGAGTTTGCGCTGCAAAGGGAAAGACTGATTTGGAAAAAAACTTCAGTATTTTTTTGCTGGAAGCCATCTGCGCAAGGATAGATGCAAAGAAAAACATTGATCAAGCCAATTCGGGGGTCAAGGTACTCGTTAGGAAAGCCCGGGCAATTTTACCGGAAAATGCCAGTTTGACGTTTGCACCCTTAGGAATCTTACCTTTATTTGCACACATTTGTTCTCTCTCCGATAATTCTTCATCAAGGCTTTCGGCCTTTTCAAATGGACAACATTCCGTTTGTGAGGTTGATACCCAGCATTCAGGTCTCTCCCCTCCGCTAACCTAATATCAGCTCATTTACTGTTGTAAAGGATTTTATCTCGAACAGGGAACGTTTGAGGATTCGGTACTTTGGGTCGGCAGACACAGGGGTGGACGGACTGGTTGATGTCCATCTATGGCTAATCAACTTAGGAGGCAAAAATGAAAAAGATACTTTCAGCTTTGGCAATAGCAGGGATTTTTATTTCAGGATGCGCTCAAAAAGGCATTGTAAAAGAAACTGCGCAACCACAACAACAACCGCAAAAGCAAATAGCCACTACGGAACAGAAACAAATGGAGAAAAAAGAATCCCAGGAAACCGTTGCATCAAAAGAGGTACCTGTCGATTCTCTGAGGCTTATTAGGGAAATGCAAGCCAAAATGAAGGACATTCATTTTGATTTCGACAAGTATGAAATAAGAACTGACGAAACACCAATACTTAAGGAAGTTGCCGAAACACTACGTAATAATAGCAAGGTAAAAGTGACCATCGAAGGAAATTGTGACGAAAGAGGCACAGACAGAATACAATTTAGCACTTAGGCGACAGAAGGGCCACTGCTGCCAAGGAATATTTTCTGTCAATGGGCATCCCGTCAAACAGAATGGATACAGTAAGTTACGGCAAGGAAAAACCGATGTGTACTGAAAACACCGAAGCATGTTGGGCAAAAAACAGGAGAGATCATTTTGTTTTAGATCAAGTCAGCCGCTGACGTTTCCATCTGAAATGGCTGATTTCCAGAAAAGAAACGACGTTGAAGGGCGCGGGCACAGAGTCATCGCAGGCGCCACTGTGGTCTGGCCTGCGCCTCCACAACCTTCCCTTCAACAGAAGCTGGCAAATGTGACACCTGGAGTTTTGGGAGGCGCAGGAGCTTGCACCTGCCTTTGGATTCAGGTCGCCGGAAAGGCCGGTGAGAAACGGGAAACTAAGGCGGGAGAACATGTTCGTTTTTTCCATAGCCTGTCCCAGTGCGAAGGCGCCGCCTGATGTGAGCATCATGCTTACGGATAAGGTCGGCAGGACATCGCGGCTCCACAGGGACGACGTTTGCTCACTTGAGCTGCCGTTACAGTCCTGTCTCACAAGGCTGAGTTTTCTTGAACAGCCATCGCCACCGATTGTCTTACAGGCCGTTGCCACTGCTCTCTCTCGCTTCTTGGCTGTCAATTCACCTCTAGCTTTAGGAAGCCTTCGAGAACTTAAATGCCTTTTCGATAATGGAAGCTCAGGACAGATATTGCTTGATGATGTCGTATTCGATCAGTAGGTTCGGTAAGTATGAAAACAAAGGTGGATATTTCTCGTGCTCTTTTTGGACAGAGGCTATCCGCCATAAAGGTTATTAAAGAGGCTTTCTAAAAAGACGCCTGAAACGTATTGGTTATTTTAGGGTAGGAGATTTCGTAAATGAGGAAAAAGGTTCTCGAAAGCTCAGTCTTGTTTATCAGTATCAGCAAATGGATCTTTCTCGCTTCTATCGCCGGTACCATCGTCGGGTTTTCGACAGCGATTTTTCTTAAGTTACTCGGGCTCAGTATGGACATTGCGAAGGAATACAAATACTACTTTGTACTCCTTCCTCTTGCGATGTTTTTAAGTGTCATTATTGTCAAATATCTTGCCCCTGAGGCCGAAGGCCATGGGACTGAAAAGGTGATAGAAGCTGTACATAAACGTTCGGGAAAGATAAACCCTCTCGTGGTTCCCGTCAAATTGCTTGCGACGATCATAACAATAGCTCTTGGGGGGTCTGCAGGGAAAGAAGGCCCCTGTGCCCAGATAGGTGCGGGACTCTCTTCGGTGATGTCGGACCTGCTCAGATTTGATGACAAAGACCGCAGGAAATTAGTCATATGCGGCATCAGTGCTGGGTTTGCCACTGTATTTGGAACCCCTATAGCAGGCGCGATCTTCGGGGTGGAAGTCTTGTTTGTCGGGGGCCTTCTTTACGATGTGCTCCTTCCTTCATTCGTTGCCGGAATCGTCGGATACCATGTTTCATCTTC
>DMNE01000071.1 GCA_003453735.1 Nitrospiraceae bacterium
TATTCAACTTAGAGCTAGCTCCTCGGAGAGGACGAGCTTCCCGGGGCAGGGAGTGAAAAGAGTTGATTTTTCCTATGAAAGGGCGGGCAGGAAGGTACGCGCAAAGGTATTCCTCGTGGTGTCAAAGGAGGGGCTCATCGCCCTCTCTCCGGTCTGCAGCCATCTCGGATGTCCGGTGAACTGGGACAATTATAAGAAGGAATTCCTCTGCCCGTGCCATGGCGGCAGGTACGGTATGAGCGGTGATGTGATTGCAGGGCCGCCTCCCGATCCCCTCAAACCCTTGCCGTTGGAAATCAGAGAGGGCTGGGTGTATGTAGGGATGAAGATATAAGAAGTGCCCGGTAGGACACCCGCGCGGCGGGAGGAGGCGCAACCCCGAGATTGGTAGTCAGAATGAAAAAAGAAGCTGCGTTCATCCTGCATTCTGGATGCCGGGGGCTGAGTGCCGGGAGAAACATTCATCTGTGATTCTGTGTTGTCTGTGGCGAGACACTTCGAATGAAAAATAGTGCTTTATGGGTAAAGTATTTTATTGGATAGACGGCCGGTTCAAGGTAAAGGAGCCTCATAAGTTCTTCTTCAAGAGGCCTATCCCGCCGGGCCTTTATTATTCGTACTGTCTGGGCGGTGCCGCTCTTACTCTCTTTTTGCTGTCTGCAGTTACGGGGCTGCTTCTGTCCAGCTCTTATATCCCCTCGGAGGAACAAGCGTATAACAGCATAATCAGGATACATGATGATGTGCATTTAGGCTGGCTGGTGAGGAGCATGCACAAATGGTCCGCAAACCTCCTTATTACTTTGTGATCCTTCATGCGATTCGTGTTTTCATTTCCAGGGCATACCGGCCGCCTCGGGAGTTGAACTGGATTGCGGGGGTCTTACCCTTTGCCCTGTCTATGGCATCAGGGTTTACTGGATACCTTCTGCCGTGGGACCAGAGGGCATACTGGGCCACAGTGGTCGGGACATCCTTGGCGAGAACCGTTCCCCTTGTCGGCGGGACACTCCTTTTAGCGGTAAGAGGGGGGCCTGAGGTTGATGGAACCACCTTAATACGTTTTTACAGCATACATGTTCTCTACTTGCCTCTGGCGATGTCCCTAATCCTTTGGTCACATTTCCACATGGTGAAGAGACAAGGCATTTCCGGGGGATTATAGCGTTTGGCCTCACAAATAAGGAATACCGTAAAGAAGTGTTATCCTGATTATCTGCTAGCTAGAGGTGCTTTTCGTCGTGTTTGTTGTCATAGAAATAACTGTTGTTCTTGCGATGGTATTCCTCAAGACGTTGGAAGGCAAATAGACTTTTCAGCACAATACCGGCCCAAACCGGAATGGTATTTCCTCCGGCTCTACCAGCTTGTCCGGTATTTTCCCGGACGGGCCGCGTTTTTCGGAACGGTACTGATTCCCGTCGCCTCCATGGTGTTTTTAATCTCGACCCCTTATCTTGATACAGGGAAGTACGGAAGGCGTGTGGCGTCGGCTATGTGCATTGCGCTTCTTATCATATTTATTATATTCACGCTTATCCCTGCCGTAAACCCTTGAACTGGTGGCTGCGCATTCCCTGCAGAGGCATAGCCAGGAGGCAGTCAAGCAGTGCGATTTGGTTTTCGCGGCAGTTCTTTGGTTCCCTGCTGCTCGCAATATCGCTTGACTGTTTCCAGTGGCACATTGCCAAACAGGGGGCGAGAAGATGGATAGTACGAAGCGGAGCCTTCCCCCAATGCTTAGCCGCGGGTGGTTGAACTGCTCAACTCGTTGTTCTGTTTGACAAAGTTTTTGCTATTTATGTTAGATTAAAAAGACAGAAAATGGAGGTTTGTATGCTCAAGGTCGTTGAAGATATCAGTACGACAAAGAAACGCCTGAAGATAGAAATCCCGGCGGATACCATCGAAAAGGAGATACAGGGCTCCCTTGAGAAGGTGAGGAAGACCGCAACGCTTCCCGGCTTCAGGACCGGCAAAGCGCCGATGACGCTCATAGAGAAGAAATACGGGAAGAAGGTTGAAGGGGAAGTCCTTGACAGAATGATCCCTCAGGTCTACGCAGAGGCGTTGACCCGGGCGGAGATTACCCCCGTGACCGATCCGGTGTTGGAGGAAGGAATTGATTTCAAACGGCATCGGCCATTTGCTATGACGCTTACCGTCGAAGTTATGCCAAAGATCGATGATCTGGTGTACGAGCACGTCGCAATAAGAGACATACCGGTATCGGTCGACGATGCTGACATCATCAGTGTATTGAAAAGGATGCAGGAGGAAAAAGCAATCTATGAGCCATCAGAGGGTCCGATCAATGGCAACGATCTTATTTCCTTTGACTATTGCACTCCGGAGGGGGACATATCCGTAAAAGACCAGATCTATAAGGTCGGAGGCAGTCTTTTCCCCAAGGAATTCTCTGAGCGACTCGTGGGAATGAAGAAAAACGATGAACTGAGCATAGAGACGACGTTTCCCGAGGATCATGTATCAGAGAAACTCGCGGGTAAACACCTGACCCTGCAGGTTGTTGTCAAGGACATTAAGAAGGTGAATCTCCCTGACATCGACGATGAATTTGCAAAGGATGCGGGGATCGATAATCTCGACGCGCTGAAAAACCATGTCAGGGAAGAGATCTTGAAGGCAAAGAGAAATGAGGTTACGAAGATACAGAAGGCGGAGATGCTGAAAAAGCTCCTAGATTCCCATGAATTTGATCTGCCCGAATCCATGATCGAAAGCGAGATTGCGGCGCTGCTGTTCAACGAGGCCTCGAGGAAGGATCAAGAGGGTAAGGTTGACAGGGATAGGGAGGTCTTAAAGCAGGAGTTGAGGCCTGACGCCATCAGGAATGTCAAGGGATCACTGCTCCTCGCAGCCATCGGGAAAAAGGAGAAGGTGTCGGTAAGTGAGGATGACGTGAAAAATGCGATACTCGCAATGGCAAGGAGATTCGCAGTTCCTCCCGAAAATCTCATTAAGTTCTATATATCGAAGGATGGTTCTCTTAATGGGCTTAAAAATTCCCTTTTTGAGGAGAAGGTTCTGGACCTTATTCTTTCAAAGGCAGCTATAGAGAAAGGAGAATAAGTTGAGTTTGATACCAATTGTCATAGAGCAGACGGGACGCACGGAACGGGCATATGATATCTATTCGAGGCTTTTGAAAGACAGGATAATTTTTGTCGGAACCGCCATAGACGATATTGTTGCCAACACGGTTATCGCACAACTCCTCTTTCTTCAGACTGAGGATCCGGATAAGGATATCCATCTTTACGTCAATACGCCTGGAGGCATCGTATCTTCAGGTCTTGCCATATACGATACTATGCAGTATGTGAAGCCCGATATTGGGACATATTGCATCGGACAGGCGGCGAGCATGGGAGCCTTGTTACTCGCTGCAGGGACAAAGGGGAAAAGATTTGCACTGCCTCATTCACGGATCATGATTCACCAGCCCATGGGAGGGTTTCAGGGACAGGCAACCGATGTTGAGATACACGCGCGGGAGATCCTCAGGACGAAGGATATCCTCAACGAAATTCTTGCGCGTCATACAGGGCAGCCTATCGATAAGGTGCGGAACGACACAGACCGTGACTTTTTCATGTCAGGCGAAGAGGCCAGGAATTACGGGATTGTTGATGAGGTGATCAAGGGAATGAAAAAAAACAAGGATCTTCAAGCCGACGGGCAATAGAAAGAGCACTGAGGCGTAACACGGTCGCTTTTATCGCTGACAGCAAGGAGGGTTTTTATGGCGAAGAAGGAGAGAGAGGAAAATAGATTGAAGTGCTCATTCTGTGGGAAGGGGCAGGATGAAGTGAGAAAGCTCATTGCGGGCCCAACCGTTTATATCTGTGATGAATGTGTCGAGCTCTGCAATGATATCATCGCAGAGGAGCTCTATGCCGAGGCCTCTCCGCATGCACTGCCAAAACTTCCGACCCCGAAGGAGATACACCAGTTCCTGGATGATTATGTTATCAGTCAGGAAAGGGCGAAGAAAGTGCTTTCCGTTGCTGTCCATAATCATTACAAGAGGATCTATAGCCCTGACAACTCTGATATCGAGCTGCAGAAAAGCAACATACTGCTCATCGGACCGACAGGAACAGGGAAAACGCTCTTGGCTCAGACCCTTGCTCGACTCCTGGACGTGCCATTTACCATAGCCGATGCGACTACTCTTACCGAGGCGGGCTACGTGGGAGAAGACGTTGAAAATATCATTCTGAAGCTGCTTCAGGCTTCTGATTTCGATGTGGAAAGGGCACAGAGAGGGATAGTCTATATCGACGAAATAGACAAGATCAGCAGAAAGTCTGAGAATCCTTCTATCACGAGGGACGTTTCGGGCGAGGGCGTTCAGCAGGCGCTCCTTAAGATCATCGAGGGAACTGTAGCCAACATTCCTCCGCAGGGGGGGAGAAAACATCCCCAACAGGAGTTTATCCAGGTGGACACATCGCATATCCTTTTTATCTGCGGAGGTGCTTTTGTGGGGCTTGATGACATTGTGGGGCAGCGCATCGGCAAGAAAACCCTCGGTTTCGGTGCAGAGGTCATCGGTGCTAAGGAGAGGAAGATCGGCCATGTCCTCACCAAGGTTGAACCTGAAGACCTCATCAAGTACGGTCTGATCCCCGAATTTGTGGGAAGACTCCCCGTAGTCGCCTTACTGAAGGAGCTGGATGAGGCTGCACTGGTGAAGATCCTCACCGAGCCGAAGAATTCCCTTGTCAAGCAATATCAGAAGCTCCTCTCATTCGATAATGTGAGGCTCAGATTCACCGATGGTGCAATCACCGCGATCGCACGGCGAGCCGTAGAGCGAAAAACAGGGGCGAGGGGACTCCGTGCAATCCTTGAGGAGGTAATGCTGGATGTCATGTACGAGATACCCTCTCAAAGGGGTATTAAGGAGTGCCTCATTAATGAAGATACGATAATCAAAAAGGAGAGGCCGATCCTCCTCTTCGAGAAGCAGGCAGAATCAGCATGAAGAACGAGTCCGGGTAGTGTCGCTGCTCACAGTCGTCTAGCCTTTTTCAGTCTTGCTAATTTGATAAACCGCTCTACTAAATACGTGCAAAGCTATGCACCTGTTTAGCCGACGGGCTACCACTCCTGTCATTTAATTCATAAGATACCCCGCAGCTTG
>DMNE01000385.1 GCA_003453735.1 Nitrospiraceae bacterium
TAGAAAAAATATTCCATATCATGTAGTTTCAGCGAATATGGAGAGTCTACTTGGAATATCTGGTTCTATTCAGCGTAGCATTCCTCCACGGTTCATCATCGGAGAGAATAATGTTGCTAATCTGAAGCGTGTTTTGGGTGTGTAAGAGGAATATGGATTGGAGCCCGCAGATCCGTCAGTGAGGGCGGTTTTCCTCTCGTTATTCCCAATTCTCACGCTTTATCCTCCCCCGATGCCCCGCCGTAGGCTGATTCTCCTTCGCCCTTGTAATCCAATACCACCCAGAACGATTTTCAAGGGTCAAGATGACTCTGTGCCTGATGACACTTTTGAGTCTTACTTGCGAAGTGAACATACAGGTAACTTCTTTCAAGTCCTAAAGAATTCAGGATAAAAAGACGATATGTAAAAAAGGGATAAGAAGTAGTGGCAAAAGCGATATCGGAAAGACGTTATAGGAGAAAACAATGGTAGAACTATGGTTCTTGGCAACAATTAATTATTATGTCTTTTGCATGTCTTATTGGGGCATGGTACAAGGTTGCGTAAATGGTGTTTATAAGGAATAAAACAGGCAAAGAGAAAGGAAGCGATGTCGAAAAAACGACCAGCCGAAGAAACTACTGATTCTTTTGATGACGATATATATTTTGTCCCACCACCACCCCGTCGATTAATTGTAAAACGTGATGGTCATAGCATCACAAGGCAGATCCCGAAACCTATCGTCTTGGTAGACACACGTGAGAAGTCACCCTTTCGCTTTAACAGATTCCCCAATTGGATTGCCGATGGAAAACGACAAAAACTAGATGCAGGTGATTATACTGTAGAGGGCATGGAGGACTTACTCATTTTGGAACGGGAAACCCTCTCCAAAGGACTGGCTGTAAACTTCTATCTTGATATTTCTTCTTTGCACGATATTCCCTAACGCAAAAGGTTATTGCTTTTGAGGAGGACAACCTATGAGAAACACAGGCTTGATTGAAGAAATTCTAGAAACAGCATTCAAGATTCCTGTTGCTGGGATTGTCTTTAGTGTCATTATTGGTGGTCTGGGTTTATACCTGACAAATAAGCAAGCGCCAGTAGGCGCAAAACCCACTTGACACCTTTTCCTACCCATGCTGCACATGCTTGGGAAGATCGGCTATTTCATTTCAGCTATAGTTTTGTTTGTTGCTGGCATTGGATTTATTGTGACTTCTATAAAAAGGGGGAAAAAGATGGCTTTCTTTGGAACGAGAAGAACGCTTGAAGACATCAAGAACCTCTCATGGAAGGAATTTGAGGAGTTCGTAGGATCATTGTTCGTAAAACTGGGCTATTTGGTTGAAGTGACAGGTGGCTTAAACGATGGTGGCGTTGATTTAATCGTAAAGAAAGATGGCGGAACCTCTTTAGTACAGTGTAAGAATTATCGTGTCAGCAAAGTGAGCCTTTCAATGGTTCGTGATTTCTACGGTCCGATGAACGCAAATTTGAACATTGGAGGAGGGTACTTTATTACCACAGGGATGTTCACCCTGGGGGCGAAGCATTTTGCCGATGACAAACGCATTGAGTTAATTGATGGTGCGAAGTTGATGGCTTATGTGAGAATGGCATCAGCAAAGGAAATACTGCCAAGACAGACTATTGGTAGCATTAAGCTTACAAGGGCACCTGTCTGCCCCAAATCTGGCGCAGAGATGGTACTGAGAACGGCAAAGAAAGGGGATAAGGTCGGGTCACAGTTTTGGGGATGCTCAACTTATCCTAAATGCCAGGCAACTAAGTTGTACAGCCCAGAGTGAAACCTTTACCTGCCCGAAGCTTAAGAGGATTTTTGAATCTGTGGCGTCAGGGTCGAGGATCACCGAAGGAAAGGGATTCTCGGAAACGGAGGAGCTAATACAAGTGTGGGTTCGATTCCCACACGCTCTCGCCATAGTTTGGCTTATTTAAGCCATTTTGCACCCTAAAAAGCCTCAAAAATACCGTCAGTAAACCGTCAGTAGGGGTGAGTTCCCTCTGGTTGCCCCGATAGGGGCTAATTATTCCCCGCTCTTACAACCCAAAAACACACCCAGAACAATTTTCAGGGGTCACCCCGACCTTTGGTGCATGATGGTTTTTTATGGTTCTGGGTGAATTGGCGGTAAGATCAGTGGATGGGTGTCCGATAGGCTCATATTCCTATTCGGGTGAATCCCTATCCTCAACCTAGGGTGGCAAGTCTTGTCAGTGTCTGATTTTCAGGGCAACAAATAAAATTACACCGCCCAATATCATAAGGGGAACAAGAAAAGACAAGATCAGTGCAACAACACCCTTCGGATTTCCAAGATTGAACGTCCATCCGAGTACTGGATTTCTCTTGGGGACTATCCACCTTGAATCGCTTTTTGAGCAATAGAATCCAGGCGATGTCCAGTTATTCTGGTTTTTCCATTCCGACTCATTAATCTCTTGCCTGTCCATCATAATCTTCAGTATATAACACAAGCATTCCGTTCCTTGCAAGAGATTATCACTTCCGATAGAAGCAAAATAGCCGACAGCACCGCCACCATGACGCCCACAACCCTCCGAGANNCCTTTCTGGACACCTATCAGGACATTCACCTTTCCCCCTTGGGGATGTTTTGTTTTTGGGAGTGAGAAGGACATGTCCTGCTTTCTGTTCACTGCTTACTTAACAAGGGGTGCTGATTTCCCATCTTCCGTGAGAAAGCCTTACTGACGTGCCTGNNTGGTGTTGCCTTTTCTTGACTATGTTAAATGAACTTATTAGTATAACCAATGTTGAGTTTTACAATAATCAAACACAAAATCGTCTGGGTCTTTTGTCTCTATATGCTTCATAAGCAGTTGCCAGAGACCGCACGTCGTGTATTGGAGATCAAGTTATGTATACTAGGGAAAGCATTTATGGCTGACAATATCGGTTCACGGCGGGGAGTTTAGAAATGTCCGGCGAGAGCGTCAAACAAGTTTTTCTTCATGCCTACCCCCGGGAACTGGTCTCTTTTATTCTCGATCGATGGAAAGATCCGTTTTTCGCAGAGCGACTCAGGTTGGCCGAGATTGATCCTTCAATTCAGCTCCCCGACCGCTCCGTACTTGAGCAAGTGATCTCAACATGCTACCAGGCAAGTCTGATGAAGGAGGAAGAACGGCCAGTCATGTTCCGTCTCATCATCCGCGACCATCACCTCTTTCCTCCTGATGACGGTCCTCCCACTGGACTGCACCGACTGCAATTCGACAAGATGCGACCGTTCAACGAATATGAACTGTACCGTCTTGCCCCAGCAGCTGATTTTTACAGGGCACTGATCGGGGCCGCTCTTGGCAGTAAGAAGAGGTTGCAGATCTGGGGCATGGTCCACTCGGGAACCCGCTGGATGCAGGCTATAAGCGGTGGTACTAAGACCATTCCTCCACTTCCTTCATCTCCTGTTATCTATGTGAGAGGACCCGGTCGTATTTCCGTTAGCATAGGCCCGGAGATGATCGCCTCATTGAACAGCGGACAAATCAGTTGTCCGTCTCTGGACATCTTTTCGGCACCATGGCTTGCGGAGAGCTTCGCCTCGGTGCGTTCTGAGATTGAAGAGATGCACGAAGATGCTCGTGCCAGGTCAAAGAAGCCCTGGGCAAACCTTGATCCAAAATTCGGCAGAATCGTTGGCGCGCAAGTGGTACGCCGCATCATCAACTTGATCCACAATTCCCACCATGGCGGGATGCTAGTCTATCTTCCGACCGAGATGAGTCGAGACATCTCTGCCATGAACCGTTACATTTCTCTCAAGTATCAGTTCCGAGAAGAAGAACCTCGACAGCGGTTTCGTACCCTCATCCTGAGGATTATGAACACTTTTGCGGAACTCCATGGGGAGTCGGGAAACTCCGCAAAAGTAGTCGGCTGGCAGGAATACGTCAATAGCCGAAGCGAGGAGATTGCACTCCTCGATGAGGCCATTTTCGACCTTGCCCATTTCATTGCCGCTCTTTCAGCGATTGACGGTGCCGTTGTCATGACCAAGCGCCAAGAGATCATTGGCTTCGGTGGAGTGATTTCAGGGGACATCGAGGAAGTGGAAACTATTACCCATGCTCTCGATATGGAGGGGCGGCTCAAACAGCAGGAATTCAGCGAAGAGGTCGGTACCCGACACCGTGCTGCCTATCGTCTCTGCCACGAGTTGCGTGACGCCCTCGTTATCGTTATCTCCCAGGATGGAAACGTGCGGTTCGTCAAGTGGCACAACGGCTCCGTCACGTATTGGGACTTTGCGCCGACAGGTGTGCCCGGATTCTAAATTATCCGCTGACGAGTTTATGGATAGTAGCAGCAAGGTTTCTGTCTTTTAATGCAATTCAGGAGGGAGAGGCGTGAGAGTTGTGGCATGACGCCATGCAAGGTTTGCATCAGTGATTTTCACCCATTGCGGAAAAACGAACCTGCGGACTATCAGGTGCAGCTGCACATAGCACCTGATAGTCGATAGTATTGACATATGAGAAGAGCACGCTAGTGAGCACAAGGAAGTGGGACAGCTGAAAAAATGTATGTCGTCGCGATATATAGTCTGAAGAAGGACAAGGAAACACTATCCAGCGCCTTGGCAGCCGTCCTAGGAGTGACGATTTATGAGGCGCTCGCACGTCTGCGTGCCCCCGGCAATGGTCCCTTGATTATTGCTTTTTTCGCCGAAAAAGAGCGGGCAGTACAGCTTGGCGAAAGGCTTCAATCTGAAGGGTTCAAGACGTCGCTTCTTACGGCCAGTGAGCTCGAGACGGAAGGCCGTGCGCTGATTGTGAAGAGGTTCAGCCTCGGTGAACATGAGCTCGACATTACAACGGATAAAGGCGATAGCCGTAGGATGCCCTTTAAGAACATCGACCTCATCCTCCGCGGTACCGGGATCGCTCACGACGTGACGACAGAGACAGTCGAGAGCCGCTCGGTGAGCCCGGCACGAGCAGTACTTTCCGGTGGCATGATGATTACCAAGACTACGAAGAATGTTCGTGAGGTAACAACGGAGGAGCGACAGGCATTCGTCAACATCTATGCAAGAGACGGCTCACCCTTTGTTTTTCGCGAGAACACTCTTATTTATGATTCGCTCGGTCCTGCACTCCAACCGGCCCGGGCAGCAAACTTCATCTACCTCGTTGCCGAACTGCGCAGACACTGTCCAGGCGCCTTATATGACGAGCGTCTTCTGAGCAGGGCTGGACAGGCTGCTCTGCTCGGTCCTTCACTTGATCCCGAAGAACATCTCATCGTAGCCACTGCACTTCTCTCAAAGGTGCTTAGGGACAAGATCTGATGTCAATTCAATAAAGGGCGTTGCTAGTTCCTGAACATCACACCTGAGCCGTTACCTGAGAGATTGATGGTTTGCTCTCAACAATCAACAAGGACAAAATATCCCATGTTATACAATCTTCGCCTTTGGTCAGTATTCCCACATAATATCAAATCTGAGGCTTTGTTGTGATTTATTGCTGTACCGAAGCCGTCAGGTGGATCGATATTCTGCACGGGAAATAGAAATCTGGGCTAATCATTGATCGACGGGGTCCACGGGCTCAAGAAACAACTTCTACGAATTAAAAGGCGCTGGGACACTTCGGCCGATTTCGCGGCGTCGCAACATTTACATTTGATATAGACAGACAGTGATATAATCAGAAAGTGCAGAAAGAAAAAATAATCATCGTACTGACCGTTCTTATCGACGTCCTCGGCCTGGGAATCATTGTCCCTGTGCTGCCCTTTTACGTCGAGAGTTTCGGCACTTCGGCCATTACCCTTACGATGCTTTTTTCCGTATACGCGCTTTTTTCTTTTGTCAGCGGACCGTTCTTGGGCGCGCTGTCCGACAGGATCGGCCGACGGCCTATCCTGATCGCCAGCATCTTCAGTACCGCTGTTGGCTGGTTTGTCTTTGCGTCTGCGCATGCGATATGGGTATTATTCCTCGGAAGGATCATCGATGGGTTGGCGGCTGGGAACTTACCTATCGCCCAGAGTTGTCTGGTTGACATAGCAAGGAACGACAAGGAACGGACTACGAATCTCGGGATCATCGGGTCCATTTTCGGCATTGGATTTATTATCGGTCCTGCCATAGGAGGCACCCTAAGTTCCATATGGCATCCTCTGCCGTTTTTCTTTGTCGGAGGGCTCGCCACGGGCAATGTCATCGGCGCCATGCTTTTCCTGCCCGAGTCCCTCAAACGGACGGACAAGGAGAAAAAAATGGCGCTCAATCCGTTTCGTCCTCTGATCAGTGCGGCCCGAGACAAGCTGCTCCGTTCTCGGTATGTCGCCTGGTTTTTTTTCGGGCTCTCCTTTTCCGGCTTGCAGTCGGTGTTCGCCCTGTATATGGGAAATGTGTTTGGGTTCAACGTTGCCATGGTCGGAACAATCTATACCTGTATGGGTATCGGCATTTTTCTGAACCAGACGTTTCTCCTGCGCTTTTTCTGGCTGCGTTTTTTCAGAGAATCCACACTGGAGCTCTGGTCCTTTCTTGCGAACGCGATGGGACTGATGCTGCTGATGGTGCCTTCCCGTTTCTTTCTTGTCTTCGGGATTGTCCTTCATGTTTTCAGCCAGTCGCTCCTGCGTGTGACCGTTGCGAGTCGAGTCGCGGGAATAGCAGGCCAACTCAGGAGAGGAGAGGCACTCGGCATTATGTCGTCGGTACTGTCTGCGGCAATGATCGCAGGACCGCTGCTTGCCGGATCGCTTTTCGATATCATGCCCTTCCTGCCCTTTGCTGCCTGCAGTCTCGCCCTCGTCTCGGGATTTCTCACCATGAAATTTTACTCCAGCAAAATAGCCGAATAATCTGCCCGTATCAGGGCGTGAAAAACGAAGCAGGCATGGGCGGGCTGATCAGTCAATGCGAGGCTGTTTTGCTGGAGGCTAACTTCCTCAGAGGGTGCAGTGCATCCACTTCCCACGGATGTGCTTGAGAGGGCGGCATTATTAGACGATTCATCCGAGGACTGAGTGTTATTCTCAGCAAACAGAGTTACTAATCGAGGGAGTGCCTGTTAACATCCTTACATTCCGTCCATATTACCACAAAAAATCCATTTCGTAACAATTTACACCTTCCAATTTTTTTGAATGTTTTTTCTTTTCATAAGACACTTGGATGTGATAGTATTATTTCTCAGCATGGGAAAAAGCCTGCCGAGTAGATTACCGGGCACTTTTCACGCTGTCCTTTGTGGCGAGGCTCCGCAGGAGAGTCGTCGGTAACTGTGAAGCGAGAACAATATGAAGAAAATTTTTACTCGCGCTCTTTATCGCATTATCAGGAATAGTCTGAGTTAAGTATGATAGTCCATGCCATCGTATTTTCCGGTGAGTCCATTCCTTTTTTGATGGTCGGATGATATCGTGCAATGAACTGGCGCTGCCAAAATATCTGATTGAGTTGGTAAGGAGGGAAAGTGAAGTTTTCTGAAGAAGAGCTAAAGCGATACCACAGGCAAATGATGCTGGATGGATGGGGTGAGGCAACACAGAAGAAACTTAAGAATTCTACGGTATTCATAGCCGGTGCAGGTGGGCTCGGCTCCCCGGTGAGTATATACCTTGCTGTTGCGGGGATAGGGCATATACAGATTTGCGATTTTGATACCCCGGACTGGACTAACCTGAACCGCCAGATTCTCCATGATCACACGCGGATCGGAGTCAATAAGGCTATCTCTGCTCAGATTACCATCAAGAAATTGAATCCTAGCATACAGGTAACGGCTTTCCCGGCTAAGATCACTCCCGAGAACGTTGATGCTCTCGCGGGAGAGGCAGATATCATTGTTGACTGCATGGACAATTTTCCTACACGGTATCTCTTGAATGAATCAGCCATCCGGAAGAACATACCGTTGGTGTACGGAAGCATATGGGGTATGGATGGGAGACTCTCCTTTATCCAGTCCCCGGAAACACCCTGTCTCCGCTGCCTTTTTCCCGATGCACCTCCCAGCGAAACCTTTCCTGTTCTCGGTACTACCCCCGGGGTTATCGGTTCTCTTCAGGCACTAGAAACAATAAAGTATCTGACGGGTATTGGCAGAACCTTGAAAGGGAAACTCCTCGTGTGGGACGGGGGCAGGACCGAATTTAGGACTTTCAAGGCACGCAGAGACCCGAACTGCCCGACATGTGGAAAGAGATAAGAAATTATTGCCGCAGGGAACAACGTAAATTTACTATGCCTCTGTTTCATGGTGGGGTTTCCTATTCTTTGTAGTGATCGCACTTGGTGAAGCTATTAGAATAAATAAACTTGAAGGCCATTAGAAGCCGTAGGGAAAAGAAGTAGTTTGTTATACGCACATGCAAGCAACTCAAATAATGGATAAAGGCACATGAAATGAGGAATAGAAGGAATATATTTTTAGGCTCCTTCGCCGTCATATTCTTTCTGTCTGCCACTCTTTTATCAGCCTTTCAATAAAGGTCAAGGACAAATTGATTTATATCTTCCATCTCCTTGGCGGCTACTCCGGCTTTTATTGGCTCGGCTATCGGCACACTAGTTTTACTAACGATCCCTCAATTTGAGGGGAAGAGTCGGAAACTTCCTTTAACTGCACTCCGAATTGCTGTCATTGCGGGCCTAATAAGTTTTGTTGGAGGAGGCTTAGCTTTTTGGGCTTTCCTCTTGTCGTTGGCCGTATATTGGCCGCAAGTAGCATAATTTTGGGCGGTAAGATTTGTTTATTTATTTTGCGGCGATAATTATTGGACTATTTAAGAAATAAAATGACCGAAACGGCCCAACAGGCTATCGGTTACTCATTCAGTTGTGGTACATCTAAACTACTAGCCAATCTCCAAATTCATCCACTCGATCATCGGCATATGCTTGGAACAGCGCCAAAGAAGATAAGCAGAGCTGTTACAGCAATTCATTCGCGCTCATGCGCAGTCGAAGAGCGCCATGAAGCCGAAATCCATGTGCAGCTGCATGTGGCAGTGGAAGAGCGAGAGGCCCGGCTGATTAGCGGTGAAGTCGACCTCCATCTCCTGATAGCCGCCCAGCATGGCAACGTCCTTCATAACGCCCGCGGTCGGCCTGCCCGCAGTCTTAGTCAGCTCGAAGGTGTGACGATGCAGGTGAATCGGATGGATGTCGTCGGTGGCGTTGCGCATGCGCAGCCGGTAGCGCTTGCCCTGGCGCAGGTGGAACATCGACTCCATCTTCTCCATTGAGAACGCCACGCCATTGATGGTCCATTCGTTGAAACCTTGAAGGGCAGCGTTGTTCTTGGTGAAGGTCATATCGATCACATCGTCCGGGGGCGGGACGGCAGTGTCGGGTTTTCCGAAGCGCGTGTAGTCCCAGCGGAAAGGCTTGGGCTTCAGCCATTTCGCCTTGCCGCGCTGCCCCGCGTATTCTATCACAATGCCCATGCCCCGCTGGCGATCATCGTCATCAAGGTCGCCCATGACCCATATCCCCGGGTGATTCATCTCGACGATAGCGGACGCACGTTCCGCGGTGCCGATCCACAGAACCGGAACATTAATAGTCGTCGGTACCGGATTACCGTCGAGCGCCACGACCGTGAACGTGTGTCCTGGCAGTGCCAGGCTGCGGATCTCTGTGGCGCTGCCGTTCAGAACGTGAAACAGCACGCGCTCGCCTCGCTTGACTCTTATAGGCTCGCCGTGGCCGAGCATTCGGCCATTGATCGCAAAGAGGTCATAGCCCACTTCGTAGCCACGCGGCATACCTTTGGCGAGGGATGCGCGCATTGCTGACTCCCCTGCCTCCTCCAGCGCCTTGATGCGGGTCGCAGGGGCAAGGAAGTCCAGGGCCATCTCGCCGCCGCGGCTGAAAAACGGTTCGAACTCTTTAAGAGTCAGAAATACCTCACGGTCGTAGGCCCCGGGCTCGTGCCTCGGCTCAATGTAGACGGGTCCGACTTGGCCATTGTATTGCCCCTCGGTGAGGTCCGAGCCAGGGACGAGATGCGTATGGTAGAAGCGGAAGCCTGCAGGGCCGGGCATGAAGGCGATACGCCGCATGCCGCGTGCGGGGATGCAGGGCGTCCCCTCCTCAGCAGCTCCGTCCACATCCACTGGCACGGTCTGACCATGCCAATGCAACTGCTCCGGTGTATCGGTATCGTTATAGATGTCCACGACGACTCGCCGTCCTTCCTTCAAGCGCACCAGCGGACCTGGAAACTGGCCGTTGTATGTCTTGGTGGAGACGATCTTGTCAGGCGCAAGCTCGACAAGCCCCACGCCGATGTGGATGGTATAATCCGCAGCGCCTACCGGCGCCTGTGCCTCTGCCTGGGCGCTGGCAGGGCGATCCTGCGTCGCAGCCCGCGCAAGCACCGACATCCCGCCAGCAGTAGCCGCAAAACCACCAAGCTTCAGAAATTGCCGACGATCAAGAAACATCATTGTGTCCTCCTTTTCGATCCCGATCCAGTATCAGACAAGACAGCAAACCGGGAAGCGCATCTTCGGGCCGTGGCCACAACACCGGTGACACTTTCTGACAATCTAGCCAGAGCATCTGCTATGTTTTAAGCCTTCATAATGGTGGTCTCCTCTGTTGTATATGAACATATGCTATCAGATTTGGCTAAAGTATCAAGTTGGAAGCAGTTGAATCTGAGAGTTGATTAATTGTTGCGTTTAATCTACTATTGAAAATATAAGTCATCCACATTAAAGCTTCTCAGAAGGGTCAACAATGAAGGGATTGCCTTTGATCCGGGGCCATTGGCGCACTGGCCAAGCGACGTCATAATCTCCTATTACATAGGATTACTCTGGGCAGCATTTCTCATCCATTTGGGCACATGAATGCACGGAGCATAAATGTGAAGAATCAAGAGACTGGGGAAGGTTCTGTCGGTGAAGTGGCAAAACTTTTTCTCAAGCTGGGTACAATCGCCTTCGGTGGGCCGGCGGCGCATATCGCGATGATGCAAGATGAGGTTTGCCGTCGGCGGGGATGGGTAAGCGAAGAGCGCTTTCTGGACCTTCTGGGAGCGGCCACCCTGATTCCGGGCCCGAGTTCGACTGAAATGGCTATTTATCTCGGGTACGAAAGGGCTGGATGGAAGGGACTCATTGCGGGTGGGGTTTGCTTCATCCTACCGGCAATGCTTATCGTGCTGGCGTTTGCATGGGCCTATGTCCAATACGGGACGATGCCTCAAGTCAAATGGCTTCTCTATGGGATCAAGCCCGTTATTATTGCGATTATCGTTCAGGCCTTATGGAGGCTTCTCCAAACCGCGGGCAAAAGCCCGTTGCTGGCAGGTGTTGGGTTACTGATCCTTGGTTTGTATCTTGCAGGATTCAGCGCTGTTGCGCTAATTTTTGGAAGTGGACTGCTGGTGATGGGGATTGAGAATGGATGGCAGAGCTGGCGTCAGAGCGGGAGCGGCGGTGGTGCAACGGTCCTGGTGCCATTCACCTTAATAACCCTATTCGTAACCTTCCTGAAAATTGGTTCAGTGGTCTTTGGTTCAGGCTATGTACTCCTGGCATTCTTGCGGAATGATTTCGTCAATAACCTGCGCTGGCTCACCGACCATCAAATTCTCGACGCTGTGGCAGTAGGACAGTTCACGCCGGGACCCGTGTTCACAACTGCCACATTTATCGGTTACGTCTTAGGGGGCACACCAGGGGCTATGCTGGCGACTGTGGGAATCTTCCTTCCCTCTTTTTTCTTCGCAGCCGCAGTTTTTCCCTTTGTTGGAATTCTGCGCAGCTCGCGCTGGGCCAGCGCATTTCTGGACGGGGTCAATGTGGGTGCGCTCGGCCTTATGGCCGGGATCACATTGCAGCTTGGACAGGCTGCGATAGTAGACTGGCCTACGTTGGCCCTGGCCCTGATTTCAGCCTTTGTCCTTTTTCGCTTTAAAATTAACTCTGCGTGGATCGTATTGGCGGGAGGTATCGCTGGATTGGTTTATAGACTCTTTTCGCCTTAAACCTAGTGGCACTCTGCTTGCTTTATGGGGGTGCTTTCATAAGCACAAGATTACGCTTGCGCTTTTCCGAAAGAGATCAAAGAGGGCAGAGACCGTTATCGTTTGTTCCCTTGTTTAGTCCAGACGGATAAGATTCTCCTAAGAACTACCTCTTTCAACCCGTGATAATAACTCGCACGATCAAACCTTTATCCAGAGGCCTCTCACAGGTAGACTTTTGAATTGCGCGAGGATTCTCGCAGAATTAAACGCCGGGGCGAAACTCAATCCGCTTCAGATACGAGCGATCGCTGTAACTGACATGCAAGACATTGTTGTTGCTCAGATTATCCACATTATTATGGAAATCGCTAAGGTTCTTTTCGAATGCTGAAACGCATGGAGAGAATAACAAAACCATACAGACGACCACAATATTATTCGTTACCTTCCCAAAGACTGCATATTTGTCAAAGCTTCGGTTCCTTTTTACGCAAAGGTTACATATATACGTGTTTATTTGTCAGTTCCTGTTCTCTCTCGGGGATTATGGGACTGATGAGGCTTTATCTTGGGTTCTCTTGACAACAAAATGGGAATGGGTTAAAATTGATATATAAAAACTATTTTATATGACAAGATAGGAAGCATTGTTCGAGGAGTGAAAACGCCTCGACAGGGAGACTAAAA
>DMNE01000445.1 GCA_003453735.1 Nitrospiraceae bacterium
CCGAAAGTGGTTGGCTCAGCAAGTGTGCATCCCTGCTGAAATAACAGAACAGTAAGAAATTAAGGTGAGGTCTGTAACGACGGCCTCACCTTAATTTTTGACTTTGGGGGTTCTTAATATTTTTCGGCAGATCGTAATGGATTTTGACGGNNAATGGATTTTAACGGTTGCTAGGTGTTATTCTAGTATTAGATGTCTCCTCACACTAAAGATGTGGGCGGTTTTTTTGATCTGTGCTTGTTTTCCTTCCGTGAAGCGCGAGGGCGAATCCCGGTTGCTTCCCGTTACCAAGTCCATCCTGTCAAGTGGAACTGCAGCATGGCTGGTGTCTGAACCAAATCATAAGAGACTAAGAAACACAGATTCGAAATCATGAACAAGACTTTCATCCATGCAAGACCGGAGAGGCTGACCATCTGCAATGTCCGGAATGTTGGGGTAGACCTTGAAATATAACCAAGCCACGGCCGGTGATGCAATGTCAAACAATAATGACGGAGTGGCGGACGGGAAGATCGAAGCCATATCGGGCGTTGTGCCCCAAAATAGCGTTATCAGGTACATGTCAGATGAAAACGGTGATTGAGCAATTCAAACAGAGGGCCGAGACCTATTCCGGTTCTGCGAACTGGATAGCCGATTTTACGCTTCTCCAGACGCACCTGGAGGCCTGTGGACGTCCGCCGGGACATGTGCTGGAAATGTGTTGTGGGACAGGGATGGTCGGCAGAAAGTTCCAGGCCGCCGGGTGGCATGTATGTGGCATCGATTTGACCCGGAAAATGGCCGAGGAGGCAAATCAATACTTTCCCTGCATCTGCGCTCCCGTTGAAGATATACCGTTTCTCGACAATGCGTTTGACGTGGTGGTGCTACGGCAGGCATATTTTCTTTTGGAGGATGGACAGAAGGCGTTGGCCCAGGCTAGGCGGGTGCTGAAGTCCGACGGGGTACTTGTTTTCAGTCAGACAGTGCCTTACTCGGAGCAAGACGCGGTGTGGCTGGAGAAGGTCCATCGGGCCAAGCAGGCACAGCTCAGGAATTTCTATACCGAGGAGACCCTTGCCTGCGAACTGGAACGGGAGTATTTTCGCGTGGTTGAAATACGGAGACTTTCCGTACGGGAAAACATCACGCACTGGATGAACGCTGCTCCGGAGCTCTCGGAGAGCAAGAAAACTGAAGTCTGCAGCCTCATTGTAAACGCACCGGAGATCTATCGAAGCATCCACCAGGTAGAGGTGATGGACGGAGAGATTTTCGAAAACTGGCATTGGGTGATCTTCACCGCCCGGAAAAAGCAGACATGATGCATCACTCTTCGAATTCGAGGCAGACCATCCAGCGTATTGCCGCGATTCCCCTACCGCACGAAGCAAAGGCGCAGTACACCATCTCCTTCGGTTTGCTGGTCCCACCGTCTGTGTTTGTGGTTCCCAGAGGGTGGGAGTGGACGCACACCGCCCCATTTGAAGGGCCGTCGATTCTTGCGGCCCTGATCAGGGGGCTAGGGTATCCCTTCCGTCTCTTCGATCAGCGGGACTATTTCGATCCTGAGGACCTCAGCGGGCTAACTGCCGAGTATGATGTGGTAGGCATCTGCGTGTACGGGGACAGTTTCAAGTACGTCCGGCGGGCAGTGGAAATCTTGAAAGAAGAACGACCGCTGCGGCCGGTGATCCTCGGCGGCCCCCTAGCGACTGCCGTGCCCCGCCTGCTGCTGGAAGCGACGCAAGCGGATTTCGTGGTGGCGGGCGAGGGGGAGTTGACTCTCACGGAACTGATGGACCATCTTTCGAGAAATACGTGGGCTTTGCCGATGGGGAAAATCCTCGGCCTTGCCTGGAGGGATGAGGGAGGAGAGATCAAGGTCAATGCCCCTCGCCCCCAGCTGACTGATCTGGATGTTCTTCCGTTTCAGGATTTCACCGTATGGGAACGTTTCCGGGGGAAACCGATTCCCGAGATCTATCTTTCCTATTCGCGGGGATGCTCCCACAGTTGCACCTTCTGCTACCGCGCATTTCCTCAACTGAACATGAAATCGACAGAGAGAGTCCGGAAAGAGATCGACTATTACAGCGCCTTCGGTTTCGGCATGGCATGGTGGAACGACCTGACCTTTGTCACAGACCGGGATTACGTGCACCGGCTGATGTGGACAGCCTTTCAAAACCATTCTTTCCGTTGGACCGCCTTCAGCCGTGTGACAGGAATGGATGAAGAGACGCTGCTTTTGATGAAGCAAAGAGGTTTGGACATCGTCCTTTACGGAATGGAGTCTGTTTCCAGAGCGGTTCTCGAAAGCTACCGCAAAGGGATTTCCCGAAGCGCAATGATCGACACCATTCATTTACATCGGAAGTGCGGCGTGAAGATTGGCGGGCTTTTCATCATCGGCGCTCCCGAGGATAACCACGAAACCTTGACGGAGCTCGTGGCGTTCTGCAACGAATTTAAAGAGGTGACCCGCGTGAAATACCTGTCGGCCTTGCCCGGGACGGTCTTTTATCGGCAGTGTCTGAGAGATGGTCTGATTCAAGATGAGGTGAAACATCTAGAGTGGCTTTCGGAAGAACAATCCGTTGAGGAAGATATTGATCATGAAGGATTTGTGATCTTCGCCAAGCGTCTCACCAGGTCGGAACTTCGCAGCGTTTATCGGGAAATCAATCAAAAGATTGAGGTGCGCCCTTACGATTACCTGAGTCAGGAAAACGTGTTTCTCTGTTCCGCCGAAAAGTTTCGGGTTAGAAAGCCAGTGGCGTATCGGAGGAGTATGGCATGAGGCTTAAGGTGTACTTTATAATTGGGATTGCGGTAATCGCTTGTTTGCGCGTTGCAGCTCTGGCAGCGGAAGCCCCGACACGAATCAGAATTGCCTACCCACCCAGCGGCACGATCATCAGTGCGCAAGTCGGGCTGACGATGGAAAAAACTGACATTCTGAAAGAGAATGGGTTCGCCCCCGAGCTGTCTGCCATGTCCAACGGGAGGGATATGAAGATTGCCCTTGTAAGTGATAAGGTGGATGTTATCATGACCAGCGAAGCCAATTTCGTCGTCCTTTTGGCCGAAGGCTTCGAGGCTTATGGCATCGCATCGCTGGGAGCCGGGGGGAACATGGGGCTGGCGGTCCGCGCTGGATCGGGAATTCAGAAAGTCGAACAACTTCGGGGCAAAACAGTTGCGACGATGTTCGGGACCTCGCTACACCGCCCGGCTATCGATTGGACCCGTGACGTCCCTGATGTGAAGATCATCGGCATGTCAAACATCGGTGCGATGGTGACGGCCCTGGAGTCCGGGAAAATCGATGCAGCAATCCTGTGGGACCCGCACATGACTGACTGCGTTTCCCGTGGTACCGTCAAAGTGCTCCGGCGGGAGCCCTTGGAGCTCATCGCCATCGCTTCGAAAAAATTTGTGGTTGATCATCCCGGCGCCCTGGAACGTTTTCAGAAGGCTTTTCGTCAGGCAGTCTTTTATTTCGTACAGCATAAGGACGAGGTGAACCGCTGGTTTAGCGACACCTCCAAGGTGGACGTGAAGCTTATCGAGCAGATTGCTTGCACAAATCGGAATTACGATAAGAAGCGTCTTGATCAGATTGATATCCGGATCAGTCCCTCCTTTATCGACAAAATGAAGAGGACAGGACTATTTCTCTATAGCAACAAGGTCATTATGAAGAATCCGGCGATCGACAACGCCATCTACAATCCACAATGAATTTCTTCCGGAGAACACTGTATTTTCTGTTTCCCTTTGGCCTTGGTCTCTTGGTGTGGGGAGGCCTGTCCGTGACGGGGCACCTCAACGCATTCGTCCTCCCTTCCCCTGCAGCTGTATTCCGGGCGTTTGTGCTGGGCTGTTCAAGCGGTGAACTGCTCAGGGATATGGCGTCGAGTCTGCAGCGAGTCGGCATCGGCTTTCTCATTTCGCTGGTCACCGCAGTCCCCCTGGGAATCCTGCTGGGAATCAGCCCTCGCGCGAGATTTCTGGTCGACCCGGTGCTCAAATTCATGCGGCCGATACCGCCAATCGCCTGGATTCCGTTGGCCATTCTCTGGTTTGGCATCGGCAATGGCCCTTCATACTTCCTCACGATGATTGCATCATTCTTTCCGATCCTGACCAATACGATGACTGGCGTCGAAAATGTATCCCGCCACCATCTGGCGGTGGCCCACTGTTTTCAGGCCAGCAGGAGATCGATCTTCTGCGATATTATCCTACCGTCGTCGATTCCCATGCTGATTTCGGGCATTCGGACAGGATTCGGATTCGCATGGATGGCCGTTGTGGCGGCAGAAATGATTGCCACACGTTCGGGTCTCGGTTATCTCATTTATACCAGTCAGGATCTGCTACGGACTGATCGGGTGCTGGTTGGCATGCTGGCGATTGGGCTGATCGGCCTGTTGGTCGATACGTTGATTGTTTCTTTAAAGGATTGGTGGGTCCATTGGGTGTAGCAGATGCTATCGCTTGACCACGTCTACTTCATCTATCCGGGTCGGAAACGGAGCAACGGAAGTACGCCGTGGGTCCTTAAGGATCTTTCGTTCGAGGTGAGAGCCGGTGAATTTATTTCGGTAATCGGTCCGTCCGGTTGTGGGAAGACGACGCTGCTCTCACTTATCTCCGGGTTGCTTCGGCCGGACCGGGGAAGGATTTTGGATCATGGCCAGGAAGTGCTGGGCCCGTCCCGGAGGCGCGTCCTGATTTTTCAGGGCCATTTGCTTTTCCCGTGGAAAACCGCTGTTCAGAACATTGAGTTTGTCCTGAAAGCAAGAGGTGTGCCTCGGGATAACCGCCGAAGTCAGGCGCTGCAGTACCTGCAGAGGGTGAAGCTGGAGTCTTATGCGGATGCATATCCGCAGGAGTTGTCCGGAGGAATGCAGCAGCGGATCGGGATCGCACGAGCCCTCGCAGCTGAACCGGATATCCTGCTGCTGGACGAGCCATTCAGCTCTTTGGACGTGATAGCTAAATGTGCGATTATCGACGAACTGAAAATGATTGCTGGGCAGATGGCGAAGACCGTCATCCTAGTGACCCACAATTTGGACGAAGCGTTTTATATCGGGCATCGGATTTATCTCATGGCAAGCAGCCCGGGACGTATCGCGGCAACCTTCGATTTGCCCGAGACGAAGCCCGACCAGTTGATCTCCCTTGGATTATGCGGTGAGTTTCAGGAATTCAAGGAGAATGTTTCAGCACTGATGAACGGTAACGTGGAAAGAAAGGTGGTTTTATGAACAGATCTTTAGATGAAACCAGACTTGATGCTCTTCATTGCGCCCCCCGCAAAGAGAATTCAAGACCTGCCTTTACCCTGATCTTGCCGACATCTCCGCAGGTGCCGACGCCCAATCGTGAGTTTCTGCTTCAGACACCGATTGAGGGGGTCAGTTCAGTTGTAACAGTGGCAAGACTTGCCGGATGGAATACGAAGATCCGCGATCTGAGAATCGGCGAGGAGTTTGAGGAAGTCTGCCGAGATGCGGCAGAACGCGGAGGTGTCGTCGCGATGCCCACTTTTGTCGACTCTTACCCGGTGAATCTGCGGGTGCTATCCCGGGTGAAAGAACTGAATCCAGAAGTGACCACTCTGATCGGCGGCGCGCTTGTCTCATCCCTGCCAGACCCGCTGATCCTCGGGCTTCGGGTGGACTATGCAATTCTGGGGGAGGGCGAGGCGGCGTTGCTCGAATTGCTGGATCATCTGGAGAATGGCGGGAAGCCGCAGGGCGCGGCAAAGATTCTTGGCCTAGGCATCCGTGACGGAGAGCAGGTTCGCTATACCGGTGAGCGGCCTCAACTTATGGATCTGGACGTGCTCCCGATTCCGGATTTGAGTCTTTATCCCAGCGTCCGGAAAGACCGGATCATTGCCGAGTTGGGGCTGACGACTTCCCGTGGCTGCTATGGGCGGTGTTCATTCTGCTTTTTGAATATGAAAAAACTTTCTTACAAGAGCCCGGCCAGGTTTGATCAGGAAGTGTCAACGCTGGTGAAGAAACATGAAATCCGCTATTTTTACATTAATGACCTCACCTTTACGTCAAATCTTGCCAGGACCTACCAGATCTGCGATGTTTTAAGGAAATTCGAAATCACCTGGTCCTGCTCAACTCGTGTTGAGCGAATTCAGCCTGAACTGCTCAGGTATATGCATGACAGCGGCTGTCGTGATATCTGGTACGGGGTGGAATCACTGGATCAGACAGTTCTCGATCTTGCAAACAAGATGACCCGGGTGCAGGAAATCGAGCATGCGGTAGGTGAAACGGTCAAGGCGGGGATTAAGGTCATGGCAAACCTGATTGTCGGGTTGCCCGGCGAAAGCGAAGAATCGCTTCAGAAGATGATGGAGTTCTGCAAGAGGAATGAGGTTATTCCCACATCCATCAAGTATCTGACTCCGTTTCCGGGGACCAGGATCTACGATATGGCTGTGGCACGAGGCTACATTCAGGATCCGTTACAGTATCTTGTGGATCTTGCACATCGTAAAGTGAATGATGTCAATGACACTATCATTAATATGACTGATTTGCCTGAGAAGAGGCTCCGGGAGGCATACGCGACGCTTATGCAGATCCGCGAGGAGCGCTTACAGACCTTTTAAAATTGTGTTCGGACTCACTGATACTTTTCCCTTTGAGGGCTTATTGATGGAAGGAGGAGAAGTGCATTTTGCAGAAAGGCCATGAGCTATGACCGCTCACCGATTTGTATGGAGATAATCGAGTGGCGGACAAAAGGCAGGAGCGATTGCTGCCATAGCACCACCATGGAAGAACACGAAAATATTTCGATGAACATCTGCTATCAGGACTGGCTAGTGTAATGTCTCATAAATAGCTGATGTTATATGTTGTTTTGTGATAGACTATGTCATGTCTCGACGCGCTATGCAGGTAACCCTAAGTGAAACGGATCGCCAGGAGTTGAAGCGTTGGGTGAGTGCCCATCGGACGCCGCAACAGGTCGCACAGCGCTGTCGCATAATCTTAGCGGCGGCGCAGGGTGGACAAGACAAGGATATCGCTGGGAACATGCAGATCAACTATAAGACCGTGGCGTTGTGGCGGCAGCGTTTTCGTAATGAAGGATCGGACTGTCTCTGGGAAGTGGCCATAGGCCGCGGACGCAAACCAGAGTTCACGTCAGAGAAGATTGAGGAAGTTATTAACGCCACATTGCAAACCCGGCCTACTGGCGCCACCCATTGGAGTTGCCGGACAATGGCTGAGAAGCAGGGCATAAGCAAAGCAACAATCAATCGGATATGGCAAAGTCATGGACTACAGCCGCACAGAATCAAGCAGTTCAAGTTGTCGCGCGATCCAAAGTTCTTGGAGAAACTTACCGACGTGGTGGGTCTCTATCTCAACCCTCCGGAGAAGGCGCTGGTGCTGTGCGTGGATGAGAAAAGTCAGATTCAGGCATTGGATCGCACACAGCCAGGACTGCCTTTGAAAAAAGGCCGTTGTGGAACTGTCACCCATGACTACAAGCGTAATGGTACTACAACGCTTCTTGCCGCACTCGAATTGGCGCAAGGCAAAGTGATCGGTCAATGTTACGCCCGGCATCGTCATCAGGAGTTTCTCAAATTCTTGAAACGTTTGGATGNNGGGCTGGTTGCAACGGCATCCGCGTTTTGTGCCTCACTTCATTCCGACCAGTTCAAGCTGGTTGAATTTGGTGGAGCGTTGGTTTGGAGAACTCACAGGGAAACGCATACGTCGTGGTGCCTTCGTCAGTGTTAGTGACCTTATTGCTGCAATTGAGGAATACCTGGCGGCTTGGAATAAAGACCCCAAGCCCTTCGTCTGGACGGCAACGGTAGAATCGATCGTAGCAAAGCTCTCTCGCTGCAAGCAAACTTTGGAAAAGATTCAGCCGGGCTGCACGTTACCGCGTTCTCGCAAGACGAAAAGGAATAACACCAGTCGTTTATGAGACACCACACTAGTCATTCGCGGTGTGGTGATGCTGGTGGTAGTGTCTGCCATGTCCTTGCCGTGACAGCACAACCGGCTTCCTCTGATAAGCTCTCCTCTATGTACAACGAGAAAGGATCTGTTTCGGCGGCTGAGCTTGTCTCTCTCGTGAAACAATGTGACTGCAGAAAAGATGATCCCTCGTCCGCCTCAGGTCTGTTAAGATATGAGAGGGGAGATTTCTAAGATGAAATTTACGCGTAGACAGTTCTTAAGAATTTCGGCGGGCGCCTTTGGCACGATGGTTGCTGCCGATGCCACCACGGGCATGGAACTGGACATGGGCTCCGCGCGGGCGACGAAAACGCAAGGGAGTGGCACGCAGCTGGTGCTTCTCGGGACGGGCACCCCGCAACCGGACCCTGACCGGTCTGGACCGGCTACGGCGGTCGTAGTAAACGGCAGCGCATACCTTGTGGACTTTGGGCCGGGAGTGGTCCGCCGCGCCGCAGCTGCCTTCCGGGACAAAGGAGTGAGGGCGCTTGAACCGATCAACCTGAGGGTTGTTTTTGTTACCCATCTGCACTCGGACCATACCGCTGGTTACCCTGACCTTATCTTGACCCCATGGGTCATGGGGCGGCAGGTTGCCCTGGAGGTTTATGGACCAAAGGGAATCAAATCCATGACAGAGCATATCCTCACGGCGTATCAGGAGGATATCAAGATACGAACCGATGGAATGGAGCACGCCTCTAAAGAGGGATATAAGGTAAATACCCACGAAATACATGCGGGAGTCGTTTACAAGGATGCCTTAGTCACGGTTACTGCCTTCCCCACAAAGCACGGCGAATGGCAAGAGACCTATGGCTATCGCTTTGACACTGCTGATCGTAGCATTGTTATTTCAGGTGACACTACCCCGACCCAGGCTACCATTGACGCCTGCCATGGCTGCGACATTCTTTTGCACGAGGCTCTGACAATGAAGTTTCTTGCAAGACCGGGACGCCCGAATCCTCAAGGATTTGACATAAGGGCGTATGCGGCGAAATACCATACCACGACGGTACAACTCGCCGATCTTGCGAACAAGGCAAAGCCCGGCCTTTTGATTCTCTATCATAACCCGATTACGCTCAGGCCAGCCCTGTATCCCTTTGCTTCTACGCCCGAAGATTTGCTGCAGGAGATCAAATCGGCGGGGTATAACGGCAAGGTGGTGGTTGGCCGTGATCTTGACATTTATTAGCAACAGGCAGATAGACGTTAAGGAATATAGCGCTGTGAAAATAAAACTAAGAAACTCCAGAAATGACATACTTTTCAGGAGGGAAAATAAATTATGAAAAGAGCACTGAGTAGAAGAGATTTTCTGAGGAGGGCTGGGTTAGGGACCATTGGATTGGGATTCGGAGGTTGTCTCTTTGACGGGATATATTCGTATGCCGGGGCACTCACCGAAAAAGAGAAACAGTACAAGGACTACAACTTAGTCTTTGTCAGTTTTGATGCTTTGCAAGCCCGGCATATTCACGCATACGGCTACCCGCGAGCAATAACCCCGACAATCGACTCCATGGCCCAACAGGGCTTTAAATTCGCCAATACGATTTCAGTGTCGTCGTGGACTGTTCCTGCCTCTATGACATGGTTTACAGGTGTCTATCCCTCGGAGCATAGACTGCTCAATAAATTCGCTGTATACGACCCTCCGGTNNTGAAAAAAAATGGCTATGCGACGGGCGGCTTCACCGGCGATGCAGGAGTGAACGGTATCTTCGGGTACAGCCAGGGGTTCGACGTCTACGTGGATAATGTCAAGTTCGGCGGGATGGATCAGAGTATCCCAAAAGCGCTGGCCTGGCTGAAGGACAATAAGGACAAGAAAGTTTTCCTTTTTCTGCATGGCTATGATGTCCATGGTCAGCATGTGCCTGCCGAAGGTTTCGATTACCGCTATGTCGACTCTGACTATGACCATAAATACACCGGATCGAAAGAAGAACAGGAAGCTCTGCGCGAAGAGGGATTGGCAAAGGGAAAGCTAAATTTACGCGACGAAGATGTGCGATTCTGGCGCGCTATTTACGATGAAAAGATCAACCGCCAAGACGCACTGTTTAAGCATTTCCTTGAAGGAGTCGATCAGCTCGGCCTTACGGGCAAAACCCTTTTTATTTTGACTTCTGATCACGGCACCGAGTTGTGCGAACACCAGCGCCTTGATCACGGCTTCAGCCTCTATAATGAATTGCTCCACGTGCCGCTGATCATAAAACTGCCGGACCGTGCGGATCACAAGGTCATCAAGGACCAGGTCAGCAGCATCGATGTAATGCCGACCATTCTTGATCTGCTGGATATCGACTTGTCTGAAAACGTCAAAAAGCAATTACGCGGAGTAAGTCTCGTGCCGGCCCTGACGGGCGGGCCGGTCGCGCAGGACGTGTTTTCCGAGACCGATTACCGCCTGTACACCTTTAAGCGTTCCATTATGACGAAGGATGGCTGGAAGTTCATCTATACGATGGAGAGCAAGAGCAGGGAACTATATAATCTCAACAATGACCCGGGGGAGACAACGAACCTTGTTCAGCGGGAGCCCCGAATAGCTTACGAACTTGAACAGAAGTTGTTTGCATTCTTCAAGTCGATCGGCCATGACCTGACCAAAGAACGCTGGGAAACCGGTTTGAGCCCTGTCTATGACTCGCAGGCGAAGGATTGGAAAAAGAAATGAGGAAATATCGTGGTAAGTTTTTTCCTGCTGTCATCAGTGCTCTCTGCGCAATCAGTATTCATTTGGTCAGCGGCACAAGCTGCGCCGATCCCGTAGCGAAGCCTGGTGCACGTTACGAACGTACAAATGTCATTCTGATATCCCTGCAGTGCCTGAGGCCGGATCACCTCGGCGTTTATGGATACAGGAGGAAAACAAGTCCGAATATTGATAAGTTTGCCCGGCGATCAGTAGTGTTTGAGAATGCCGTATCACAGGCAAATCTGACGCCTGTTGCCCAGATGAGTGTCCTGACGTCGCAATATCCTCGTATCCACGGTATGGTCTCTTTTGAAGTGACCCAGGACATGGTCACACAGAGAACCCTGCCGGAAATCCTGAAATACTATGACTATACCACTGCGGCGACCGTCAGCTCACCGGAGTTCTTCCTGCGTTTTGACTCCGGATCGGGGACCGTGGTTAATCCGGGAGATGTTTTTTCCCGGTCTTTTGATTATTTCGGTCGTACCATACGCGGGCTGGCTGGCCGCAATGTCAGGAGGGTTCCGAACGAATCGCTTCAGTGGATCAAAGACCATAAAGACAAGAAGTTTTTCCTGTGGATCGCAAGCGGCCTGATTCACATGCCCTATGCCGCTTCGGTGCCACCTCCGTACCGGACAATGTATGACCCGCCAAACTATACGCCGTTCTGGAAGCGCGTTGCCCTGCAGTCCGGGGAAATCACCCCGGGCGAAGATCCTTCGTATGATGTGTTCTCCCGTGTCTATCACAATGACTTGTACTGGGGCTTCTCTCCTGTCTATCACCTTACGGAAAATGATGTCAATTACGTAACCTCCCGGTACGATGCCGGTGTTTATTACACCGATCTGTTCATAGGTGAATTGATGGATCTTCTCGATTCACTAAAACTGACGGAAAAGACCCTGATTATTCTCCAGTCAATTCACGGTGACGACTTGGGGGAACGGGGAAACTACTTC
>DMNE01000184.1 GCA_003453735.1 Nitrospiraceae bacterium
TTTTTAACGTCAATTTAGTGGTAAGTCTGCCTTAATGACTTCAATTACTTCTCGTTATTGCCCCTTTTGCAGGGTCTTTCATTCACTTCCTTTCACTTTATCCAGAACTCGCACCACTTTTCGCAGAACGTGGGCTTATCAGACCCGGAGCACCTTGGCAGCCAGCGCAGTGCCAGACACACGGGCGCGGATCTTTTCGAAAGCAGTCTCCCGGCCCGTTGAAGTGTCATCGCCAAATGGAGAAAAACCACAGTCGTCAGTCGTTCCCAGTTGGCTAAGCGGAATGTATTCGGCTACTTCAAGGACCCGATCCCTTACTTCTTCGGGTGTCTCTACTCGGGGATTGATCGGATCAATCACACCGATGAAGATTCTTTGCTCCGTTCCTGCAAGATCCTTAATGATTCTCAGCACCCTCGCGCGGTCGCTCTCGCTGGCCAACTGGATATAAAAATTTCCTACCCTAAGTTCGAATAAACTTGGCAGGAGCTCTGCATAGTCTACGTCAGCACTGTGGGTCGAGTCCCGGTCGCCACCAGGGCAGGTGTGAACCCCGATTCTCTTTCTCTCCTCTTTCGGGAAACGTTCAAGTACCCGATTGTTAAGGTCGATGAAGCTTTTCAGAAGTTGGAGGGTTGGGTCGAGTTTAACCGCAAGCCTTCCCTCCGTGAAGTCGATCTGAACGTTATAGGCGCCTCTCTGAAGGCAACGGCTAATGTCAGCTTCATTCTCGCGGAGGAGGTCCGCAATAAACGCGTCTCTGGAATATCCCTCGATACCACTTTGCGGGTATAGCAGGCTCAATGCCGATGCCGAGATGACCGCTTGCTTTACGGGAACATGAGCATACCTCTTCGCCACTTCCAGGTATTCGTCTGCATATGTTTTGTAACGGAAAGGCATCGCCATTAACCTCGGTAGCTGGCGCACGTGACCATCTGCAAAGGGGATAGCGATGCCATCCGGTGCGATGTTCTCAAGTCCATCAATTGGATAGGTTGCAAAGCTGGGCTTGGTCTGTTCTCCGTCCGTGATGACAGGTGACCCTGTGGCTTCGAAGAGCCGAATGGTGTCGAGGATGGCTGAGTGGCAAAGTGCATCCAGCTCCCTTTGCAAGATGCGACCGGTTTTGAAGGCCTGTATCCCATCAATAAGTGATTGGGGTCTCGGAATGCTTCCGATAGGTTCAGTAGGTATTGACATATTGGACCTCCTAACTACAATGGACAACAAATAAATAGATTCTATCTTTTGATTTCATGCGCATTAGAATCAGCCTTTCAATCAGTTCAGTTCTGCTGTAAAAGTCCGCGCATTTTCTTAAAGCCTCACAGAGGAGGGCTGAGAGAATTCTCACTCCTGGCATGTTTTGCCTATCAAAACTGAGCATTTTGAATGTATAAGGATATTCCTTGAGACGCTTCCCATCATCCCCCTGATACCCCTCAAGCCTCTGCATCCCACCGTTATTACGTCTGTTTTCAATCCCTCTGCTGTTTTCAGTATCTCTGAGGAGGGGTCTCCAGCTTTTGACAGGACATTTATATTTTTGAATCTTTTGCTCAAGAATGCCGCGGCCTCATCAACAATCCACTCAGATGCTGAGACTGCATGCCTTCTCTCTGTTAAGAGAACCTCTGCAATCCGTTGACTTATTTCGGCCATTAAGGTTTTAGGCATGTCCAGAAATTCCGAAGGCATTACATTTAAGATCGTAATCTCCGTGTGATCAGGAAACGGCATGCCGCATAAAAACTCCCCGGTCGCAATCGAATACTCAGAGCCGTCAGAGGCAAAGAGTATCTTCATTTTGTCAGGATGTTCACTTACAGGCAGTTTTATAATAAGAACAGGCTTTGGTGAGTTAATAGCTACCGACCTTGTCACGCTCCCGATAAACAGTGATTCAATGCCTTTTATCCCTCTTGCCCCCATGACGACCAAATCGATGTCAGACCTTGCAGCCACCTCAATAATGGATTGTTCAGGAGAACCATCTATAATCGCAGTTGAGATTTTTGCTTTCACAGGTTTTAAAATCTTCGAGGCAGAATCAATAATCCTCGGCGCCATTTCCTTTTTTATTTCTTTGAAGGTCTCAAGATACGATTCTGTGTTATAGAGAAAGGGAATCCAATATACTGCGTGGAAAACGGTGATTTCATCGTCTGGGGATAAGTTCAGGCATGTCAAGAATTTAGCAGCCCCATTTGAGTATTCAGAGCCGTCGGTCGCAAGTAATATTTTCATTTGATTCGGAATCTCTTCTGTAAGTCCACTTTACCATAGATCATGTGAAAAGACAAAAAGATAGTCTTTATGAGTAGTTAAGCAGGTAAGTTTCATAGAATCTAGGAGAACTGAGGAAAAAGGGCGCAGAAGTACGCACTAACTTCTTGATATACTTGATATAACAGAATTATTTGATAACTTTATCAATGCGATTAATATTTCTTAGTAGTCAGGAGTAGCTTTTCGTGATATTATAACCCTAACAAAACCAATCCCTTTGCAAGAGGGAGCGGAAAGCGGTGGGTCTTTTGCGGAAAAGATGGTCGAGCTGCCGAAGGAAGTTGTTGGTAGGCTCGGTTCTTTATTTTCCACGGATATCAGGGTGAGGGATTGGCCCGGAGAAAGGAGGAAATTATACTGGTAAGGCAAAAAATGCATAGGGAACTGGTGACCATTCTGCCTTCTTCATCTGTTCACGAGGCAGCTTTAAAAATGAAGGAACAGGGCGTCGGTTCGGTTCTTGTTGTTGAAGAGGGTTGGAAGCTTAGAGGGATATTAACGGACAGGGATATATCAATGACACTGGCTGCAGACTCTAAAGACCCGAAGACGACGTATGCAGGTGACATTATGACAATCGATCCTATAACAATCAACGCCGATGCTGATATTGACTCTGCCTTAAGAATAATGAACAGAGCAAACATAAGAAGATCGCCTGTTACCGAAAATGGAAAATTAGTAGGTCTTTTGTCTTCGACTGACGTGGCTGCGGAGATAAAAGAGGAGTTGATCACTTCATCGGCCTCGAGGAGGCCTTTGCAAAACACTGATTTTAAGCAGGGCCAATCCCTTGTGATCTGCCAATATGTATAAAGCTTATCTTATGCCTTGCACATTTCGTTTCATTTGGATGGAGAAGAGGCGCACCGACGCAATATGTGTACGTACTGTACTCGGCTTCATCGCATCGCGCTCTTTGAATCCTTCAGCGGCTTCACTAGCACCTGCTGAACCTTCCTCCTCTAAAAGCGCCTTCCGATACTTTACCGTCAACTGAATGTAATAATAGCGCACAGAAACATTGTTATACCAGTACCAAAGAGCTCTCTCCGTTCAACCACATCACCATTATAACGTATCTTCACCCTAAGGAAACAAACAGTACACCGCAGATAT
>DMNE01000367.1 GCA_003453735.1 Nitrospiraceae bacterium
TTTACCATTTATGGTGAATTTTGGCCCCTGCCATTATCTCCGTGAGGGCAAAACCCAAGCACAACCTAATTGGCATGAATATGGCTGTAGGTTCCTACAGCGGGTTGCGTGCATCGCCTCCTCCATCCGGAGCGCCCAGACCCAGCCCCAGGTCACGCTCATTTCAGACGATGCACGCAAGCTCACCCGCATAAAGAGGGGCAGGGTTTTAATATGGAAAGGAAGATCAACATGATATGGCTTGAAATGATAAGCATAAGGGCGGCTGGGATTATCGAAGCCGAAAAGGTCTTAAATGCCTGCGGCCATTTTTACCTGTCTGTTGCTAGTGATAAATTACTGAAAATGACCATATTTCGCAACGTAAAGTATGCGACCGATATCAGCATTCATCTTCAATGGAAGTCCAATCCCGGTAACGAGAGCATTTTGGGAAGACAGTTGAGTTCCGAACTTGAGAATCATGGACTCGTAAGTCATACGATATGGATTCAAGAAGAGCAGCCTGACGGTAACGCAGCTGTTCAACAATCCTCACGACTACAGGTGGGAGGGGTGTTGGGGCCCTAAATTCGACCCCGACTGGCACGCAGAGTCATTCCACTGCCTGCGGATTGCATTGACAGTGGGCGGTAAACAGTCCCGGGACATAAGAGACTGCGGCTCGGATATCTGCAAAGGAGTCTTTTCCGTGTTTAAATCGTTCTTGGCAATTTTTGCCGTTTTGTCAGTTGTTATGCTTGGCACTCTTTCCGCTTATGCTCAAGGAGGAGCACAATCGACCTGTGATGAGATATTTGCGAAATACGCCGGTAACAAGAGTTCCATGAGCATGAGTGGTTTCAAACAGTACTGGAATGCCTCCGGCCACAAACAGCAGGTCAGTACAGGCAATGCCCCTGCCGGTGGAGCGGAGATTGCTTTTTTAATGGCCAGCAGTGGAAGTTTCCAAATGTCGAAGTCCGAGTTTTGTCATTGGGTAAGGCACTCGCCTGAAGCCCAACGCTAATAAAGCTAATCCGTCCCCCAAAACCGGTCGACATTTCAATTTAGATTGGCATGGACGAACAAAGGGTGGCAGCGATGAAGAGAGTTGGCGATGCTGCACTTTTCAAGAAAGTAATTCCTTGCATTGATTCTAAATAAAGGTGTATTATCAATGCTATTTTATGGCTAGTGAATTCCCAGGGACTGCTCGCTGGGATTATCTCCTGCCCGTTTCAGAGCAACCAGTCCTCCATTGTGTCTTGCTTTTTCTGTGTCTCCCGGGGATTCCGTGAATCGGTCTACTCCGACGGCATTATTTAGAAAGGTGAGATCGAAGGCTGTCTTCGCAGGAATGCTTTTGCGCTCCTGAATCTGCAAGGAAATTCACCATATTTAATCAAGAAGCGGTATTTGACAAAAAATTTACCATTTTTAACGATTTTCATAAGGCAAATTCATTAAGCGACTAGAATTAAAAGAGAAAAATAGTCTGGCATGAATATGGCTTTGTCGCTGACCGAGTCCGCGTGAATCGGTCTTGTCTCAAGCTGTTCCCCTGCAGATGCTTGTGATGTATTAACCGAACAAAAAGGGAGATTCGGGTATCTTGAAAAAAACACTTTTCCTGAACCCACCGGCATTCGATGGTTTCGACGGCGCTGCGGGCGCACGCTATCCAGCTAGAAGGGAAGTCACTTCTAACTGGTATCCTACCTGGCTGGCGCAGCCTGCGGCACTCGTACCCGGCAGCAAATTAATCGATGCGCCGCCTCATCACATGAGCATTAACGATGTGCTTCGGATTGCTGCCGACTACGAGTTGATCATTATCCAGACGAGTTCGCCCTCCTTTTCAAACGACATCAAATGCGCTGCAGCCCTCAAGTCCCATAACCCGCATGCACAAATAGGATTTGTGGGAGCCCACGTGACCGTTCTACCGGAACAGACTCTGCTCCAGGCACCGATGCTCGATTTCGTATGCCGCGGCGAGTTCGATTATACCTGTCTCGAGCTGGCACGGGGAAATACCCTCTATCAAATAAATGGTTTAACTTACCGAACACCAGATGGCGCCATATGCCATACGCCCGAACGCGAAATGCTGCTTGCCCCGGATTGCCTGCCCAGTATTTTCCCTGTCTATCACAAGGATTTGAACATCAACAACTACTTCATAGGCTATCTGCTCCATCCCTATGTCTCTTTTTTTACAGGGCGAGGGTGCCCCTCTAAGTGCACCTTTTGCCTTTGGCCTCAAACAATAGGCGGTCATAAATATCGTGCTAAGAGTCCGTCCGCGGTCATTCAAGAACTGCAGAAGGGCATAGAACTCTTTCCTCAGGTACGCGAATGGTTTTTTGATGACGATACCTTCACTGTGGATAAAGCCCGGGCTATCGAGATCAGCAAGGGACTGGCCCGGCTCAAGCTCACCTGGTCCTGCAATGCTCGCGCAAATGTCGACTACGACACCCTCAAGCAGCTTCGAGCCAACGGACTTCGGCTCGTGGTGGTCGGTTTTGAATCCGGCAGCCAGGAAATCCTCAATCGTATAAAGAAAGGCACAACTCTCGATATGGCCCGCACGTTCATGAGGAACTGCCGTCAA
>DMNE01000084.1 GCA_003453735.1 Nitrospiraceae bacterium
GGAAGAGGATCCTCAGATCGCCCTGACCGCGCCGCATTCCACCAGGGTTTCGCGGCTGGACGAAGTGGCAGCCGCGAGAAAGCCAGTGCTACGGTGGCAACCGGGACCACCGCGAGAGTAAAGTCTCGCCCTTTGCTTTTTGGCCCGGTCACTGCCCGCCGCAGGGACGAGGTTGGGGGTATCGCGATCACCCTTGCAAAGCCTGGAAAGTAAATTGACCCTCAAGGACATTTTCTGGAAGTTTCTTAAAATAGGCTCCTTCTCTTTCGGGGGCGTTTACTCGATGCTTGCATTCTTCGAGCGCGAGCTCGTGGAAAAGGAAAAATGGCTTACACGCGAGGAATTTGTTGAAAGCGTCGCAATTGGGCAGATGACACCCGGGCCTCCTATCGTAAACACAGGCATCTGCATCGGATACAAACTGAAAGGCATAAAGGGCGCTCTCGCCACAACCACTGGCCAGTCATTCACGGGGACTGTTCTCGCTATACTTCTTGCAATCTTCTACGTGAAGAGCCACGGCAACGTTCTGTTGACCGCAGTCATGAAAGGCGTTGGAGCGGCTGTGGTAGGCTTGCTGGTCTCAATCGTTTTCAAAATGGCAAAAGCCAGCATCAAGGACTATAAGTCCTGGCTGTTTGCGTTAGTCGCGTTCTTCCTCCTCGCGTTTTTCAAGCTGAATCCGATCCTTCTAATTCTGGCTTCAGGAATACTCGGCCTTATCGTATACAGAAGGAGGACTTGATGGTTTTACTGAAACTCTGCTGGATACTCATCGTCATCAACGTTCTCACCATAGGAGGCGGTTTTGTAATGATCCCTATGCTGCAGAAGGAATTTGTGGAGAACTATCATTGGCTGACCAATCAGGAGTTTCTGGATGCTATTGCAATCGGGCAGGTCACTCCTGGTCCTCTGACCGTCATGAATGCCGCTATCGGATACAAAGTCAGCGGCCTGATAGGAGCGGTATTGGCTATGGCCAGTTCGTATCTGCCATGCATCATCATCGTAAGTATTGTGGCCAAGTACTACTACGACTATAAGGAATCGATAATTGTCCAGTCAAGTTTCAAAGGAATAAAACCCGCTGTCATAGGGCTATTAGCCGCTGTGGCCATTCTGCTGGGGAATGCGGCGCTTGTGGATCCCCTCACTGTTGGTATCGCCATAATCAGCTTTGTCGTGATTGCTTTCACAAAGACAGATCCTTCTTTTGTGATCATAGGGGCCGGCCTTCTGGGAGCAATATTATTATGAACAACTCCTTATCCGCGATATTTCATTCAGTCATCTGCTGATTTCTACACGTAACCAGTCATCTGTCTAATCTCCATTGACTATGTATTTCCAAAAGAATCTCTCGCCCATGGCAGAAAAGCGACAGTGTCAGGTATAGGAAGTAATTGAAGCTTGACTCCGTTATCGGTTGAAGAGGTGTACCGCCAGTAATCGACACATTTAAAGAGACGGCTCTGACTGATAGATTATAACGAAAACAAACACCTCTTAGGTTGCTGACGCCACGTTTGTCCACGTCACCATAACAAGAAGCAGAAGTTTCTCTTTTAGGCATTCTTGCGGTCTTCATCAACTAACCAAAATCTTCTGCTGTTTTAGACATGATGACATTTATAGATTGTATCGCTCTAGGACTGCGAATCTAATAATATCATCTCTATAAACGGAGAAAACCACAGGATATAGTAAGTGTGGTGAAAATACATATAAATAACCTGAATACGTTATAATTTGGTCATAGCGGAGGTGAAGATATGAATACAGAATTTACGGCAATAATGAAACAGGTTGGAGAATGGTGGATCGGCTGGATAGAGGAAATTCCAGGCGTAAACTGTCAAGAACGAACTCGAGAAGATTTAATTGAAACGCTTCGGCTTACTCTTAAGGAAGCCCTCGAATTTAACCGTCAAGACGCCATTTCTGCGGTGGGCTCAGGATACACAGAAGAAAAAATTGCAGTATGAAACGAAGTGACCTGGTGAAATATCTGCGGTCACAAGGCTGTGAATTCATCAGAGAAGGTAGTCGTCATTCTTGGTGGGGCAACCCGAGTCAAAATAAAAGATCTTCTATCCCAAGGCATAATGAAATTGATGATCATCTTGCACGGAAAATTTGTAAAGATCTCGGAATAAGACAAATAAAATAAACCACATCAATTGGTTCAGGCGACGCTGGAAGTGCTCTTCTTTATTGATTCTGACCTCAGTGCCTCCCGCTCCTGTGCATAGTCGTTATCAAATCTTGTATGAAGTTAACACGACTTCAATTGACGATGTCCGCTATGGCATTGCACGCAAGGTTACAAGAAGTAATTCAACTGGAACCCGTCATCTCCTGAAATCATATACCGCCAGTAATCATTACAATTTATGCGATGGCTTGCTATAACACTTTCAACCGGAAATAAACGCCCCGTGGATGGCGACTCGACCTGCATATCCCAAAATCGAGATGACTCATTCTGCGCGACGTACTCCCTCTATAATCCACACGAAAGAGGCTATCCTCAAAACTGCCTCTTTCATCCCGCAATGATGACTCCTTCGATCAAACCTTCAGCCAGAACCTCACACAGGCAGATTTTTGGATTACGCGAGAATTACTAGCGGAACTAAACGCGGAACGAAATGCAAGCCGCGTCGATTACGGACGACAATAAATGCTGCAGAGGCATAGCCTGACCATTTAACGAGTTTGGGAAGTAACTGTGCCGACTTCAAAGGCAGCACTCCAATAAATGGCAATATCGACATATAGAACCTGATAATTAACACCCCAACCATTTCAGCGAGATTGTTGCTTCGTGCGTGTATTGTGCAATGAGAGGCTGTTTCTAACGGGATGAACAATATTAGCGTTCTTTGAGGGCTACAGGGTCACGGTAATTCAGCGGAGCAAGCATAGAACCTTTGGCCTAGATAAGCGCAGCGATCTGGGCGATACCATAGCAAGGGTTCAGGACATTCCTCCCCAGTGTTTGTACTTTCCCGGCAAAGGATAAAGTCCGATAAACAACTTAAACTAAAATTATAATTTGAAGTTGACAAACGTCATCAAACGTACGAGTATAACCTCAGGAATTGAGGGGTAAATTAATCTAATAGATCTTCATTGAGGAGGAGAAGATGGAAAAATCCATTGACAACGCAACGCTTTCGGCCGTAGAGAATGCCGAAATATCAGGAATCCAGACAGTATGGGACAGATATGCTGCGCAATTGCCCCAGTGCGGTTTTGGAGAGACAGGCCTTTGCTGCAGACACTGCATGCAGGGACCATGCAGAATAAGCCCTTTTGGAGACGGTCCCAAAGCGGGTGTATGCGGAGCAAATGCAGACGTCATGGTATCGAGGGGCATATCAAGAGCTGTGGCCGCCGGTACCGCATCTCACGGGGGCCATGCAAAGCACATGGCGCATACTCTTTTGAAGTCCGCTATGGGTGAGGCGCCTGATTATCCCATAAGGGACGAGGCAAAATTAAAGGCCGTGGCAAACAGGATTGGAGTGAACACCAATAAAAGAGATATGAAGGCTATAGCAATGGATGTCGCCACAAAGGCGCTGGAGGATTTTTCTGAGAAGGACTCTCCCCTTGTCTGTGCAGCAACAACGGTGACAAAGGGACGTGTGGATACCTTTTTGAAATTTGGGGTTGTTCCGACAGGCATCGACAGTGCAATAGCTGAATCGATGCACAGAACAACTTATGGTGTAGATTCAGACCCTGTCAATATTCTCCTAGGGGCTATTAGATGTGCTCTCGCTGATTATGCAGCATGCCATATGGCGACGGATATCGCAGACATATTATTCGGCACACCGACGCCTGTTGCAACACGAGCGAATCTCGGGGTCCTTAAGAAGAATGCAGTGAACATTGCTCTTCACGGTCACAATCCCCTCTTGAGCGATATCGTTGCACAGGTGGCAGATGAAAAGGGGATGAACGACAAGGCAAAGGCCGCTGGCGCATCAGACGGTATTAACGTGGTCGGTGTTTGCTGCACAGGCAATGAGATAATGATGAGGCATAAGATACCCATGGCCACAAGCTCTGTTTCTCAGGAGACCGTGATTCTTACCGGCGCGCTCGATGCCATGGTTGTCGATTACCAGTGTATCATGCCCTCCCTTTCAGGCATTGGGGAGTGCTACCATACACAGTTGATCACCACAATGCCTATCGCAAAAATACCGAAGGCGGTGCATATCGAATTTCATGAAGCCACTGCAAAGGAAAGCGCGAGAAAAATCATCGAAACTGCCATCGAAGCATTCAAGAAAAGAGATCCGAACAGAGTAAACATCCCCGATGTGTCGAGTACGGCCTTTGCGGGTTTCTCCACCGAAGCGATTATGGGGGCTCTCTCATTTGTGAATAAGGAAGATCCACTGAAACCGCTGATAGACAACATCGTTGCAGGAAATATTTACGGTGTCTGCCTATTTGCCGGATGCAATACCGTCAAAGTGACACAGGACGCCAACTATTCTGCAATGGTCAAGGAACTTGCAAAGAACAACGTCCTTATTCTCGCCACAGGTTGCGCATCAGGAGCATTTGCGCGGCATGGGTTCATGACCCCCGAAGCAACACAGAAATACGCGGGGCCGGGTCTCAAGGCTTTACTCAACGCGGTGGGTCAAGCCGCAGGTCTCGGCGGGCCGCTGCCCCTTGTGCTTCATATGGGCTCGTGTGTTGACAACACCAGAGCAGCGGACGTGGCCGTGGCTGTCGCGAACAAGCTTGGAGTGGATTTGCACATGCTCCCTGTTGTGGCTTCGGCACCTGAACCTGTGACCGAAAAGGCTGTTGCTATAGGCACCTGGGCCGTTGCAGCAGGGCTCCCGACTCACCTGGGAGTTGTTCCACCTGTATTGGGCAGTAAGGTCGTCACCGAAGTCCTCACATCGGCTGCCAGGGACTTTTTCGGAGGATATTTCATCGTGGAGCCCGATCCGATGAAGGCAGCGGAAAAACTTATCGCTGTGATTAGTGAGAGGCGCAAAGGCCTCGGCCTCTCAGCATAGGAGGGTTGACATGAAACAGATATATGTGAGACCCGAAAGATGTATGGGATGCAGAAGCTGCGAAATCGGATGCGCGGTTCAGCACTCAAAAGAAAAGACGCTGTTTTCAGCGGTCATCCAGTCACCTTCTCCTATGAAAAGGCTTTTTGTGGAATCAACGGATAATCTCAGAATGCCAATTATCTGCCGACACTGCGAGGATGCACCGTGCCTCCGCGCGTGCATAAGCGGATGCCTCTACCGGGATGAGAAGGAGTTTGTGAGGAGGAGGAAGGAGCGCTGTATCGGCTGCTGGACGTGCATGATGGCATGTCCTTTCGGCGTGATCACCAGGGACAAGGAAAAGCATATAGCGGTGAAATGCGACCGCTGCCACAAACTCGACGTGCCTGCATGCGTGAACGCATGTCCCACAGGGGCGCTGGTGCTTGTTGATGTTGATGATATGCCGAGGGAGAAAAGGCAGAGGCTGATTTTTGATGAGGCGAAGGGAGGAGTATAATGCACCACGTTATCATTGGCGGGAGCATTGCGGGAATATCCGCAGCAAAGGAGATACAGAGGGGCGACGTCGGGGCAAAGATCACGGTGGTCTCTGAAGAGAAAACGAGAATGTATTATCGACCGATGCTTCCCTTCGTCATCGAAAAAGACGAAATTGATATAACATTTGTTGATGATCCGGCGGAGAGATTCGCGACCAAGAATGTTTTCGAAAAAGTTACAGGTATTGATGTCTCATCAAAGGAGGTGAGGTTCTCCTCGGGGACTAAATTGGGTTTTGACAAGCTCCTCATAGCAACCGGAAGTGGTGCGATCATTCCGGATATACCTGGTCTCGGAGGCGACGATGTGTTTCCTCTCAGGACAATGGAGAACGCACTTGAAATAAAATCATCGGTGAAGGGGAAAAGGAGTGCTGTAGTAATGGGCGGCGGGTTTGTGGGGACAAAGGCCGCCATTGCCCTTAAGCATCTCGGTCTCAAGGTGACGATAATCGAAAAGATGGAGCAGATACTTCCCCAGAGGCTTGACCGAAGGGGTGCCGGGATCGTTTCGGATGTGATGAGGGCCGCAGGGATTGAGATCATAGTGAATGATTCGATCTCTGAGATAATCCGCGATTCGGGCGCTGTGAAGTCTGTCAGACTTTCTTCGGGCGGAAGTAGAGGCGCGGATATGGTCATCGTTGCCGTGGGTACCAAGCCCAATGTGGAGGTATTCAAAGACCCCGGTATAAAGTTCGACAGGGGCATATTGATAAACGAGTTTCTTCAGACGAACATCCCTGATATTTATGCTGCGGGAGATGTTGTGGAATATGTTGATCTGATCACAGGCTTGCCTTCTGTGAGCGCCCTATGGACAAATGCGGAAGAGATGGGCAGGTTCGCAGGAAAAAATATGACGGGCGATAACATAAAATACAGGGGGTTCCTCTCTGTGATGAACGCCACCGACATTTTCAACATCGCTGTCACATCTGCCGGTCTTATCGAACCCGAAGGCAAAGGGTATGAGATATTTGTCCAGGACAATATCAACAGTTACCGGAAGCTCGTATTAAAGGGCGATTCGCTTGCGGGTATGGTCTTTATCGGCGATGTGTCCAACGCGGGCATCTATACGAATCTCATTAAAAACAGGATCCCTTTGGGCAGCCTGAAGGAGGAGGCGATAAAGGGAGGCCTCGAATATATTGATTTCGTAATGAACGCTCCGGTTTAGACACTCATGATTTAGAAATTTAGACGGGGAGGCTTTTTCTACTGATTAATACAAGCATTAAGATCATCATGACCTTTAGCTTCAGTCCACCTGCCGTCTATATGGATAATACTCAACACCTCGGACTTTTCGCCAAGAGTGTTGAGTTCCTATCGTACTCATCGTTTCTTGATAAAGGTCCTTGGAGCAGAATTCGCTTCCCGCTTCGAGAGGAGAATCGGCAAGAGTTACCGCCCGAAATCAACACGAATGTCAACTTGGTAAATCTGTTGGGTTATTTTGAAAATCAACACCAGCGAGGACTTATGAAAGTCTCCACTTACCCTGATGGTTTTACTCGCGACGAACGCCCATTGGCTGTTGGCTTCACCGACAAACAAACATAGTTCAGATTATTGAAGTGTGAAGATTTTCGAGAGTACTACGAAGTAGCGAGATGAGTGAGGCATCGGAAGACCGACGTTTGCGAACATCAAACGAAACCGGGTTTATCAACGGTCGCCTCGACAGAACTGTTCTGTTTTCATAGTCTCTTGCACTTTGTCTTTAGTAATGCCGTATTTATTAAGAATATGAGCAGCCGTGCAGCTTTTGATTTTCAGCAAAGCCAGAAGAAAATCAATCGGCTCTACTTGACAACATTTCTCTTTCTTACTTTTTTCACCAAGTATACGGAGCACGGATGCTGCATTGGAAGTAAAAGGCACATCACCAAATTGGCTATTTTTATTTTGGGGTAAGTTGTCCTCAAGTTCTTTTATTAATTCCCCGATCGAGATCCCCAGTTTCGATAGTACTATTGCAGGCTGTTCCTTGTCGAAGCGCAAGAGACCCAAAAGCAAATGAGCGGTCGTAATTTATTCTCCTCCACGCTTGTCGTACTCTTCCCTCGCGTAGATTATCGCACGTTTAGATTTCTCACTAAATTTTTCAAACATAATCGGGATAGGGGAAGCCTCTCGGCCCATCAAAAAATCGTCTATATATAAACATATATGTATACATACCGCCCGTTGGAGTGATGTCAAGACGAAGTTGGATTTCCGCTTGTCATCAATATAGCTAAGAAGCTCTCAGAAAGCGAGACTCCAGGAACAAGGCAAGGTTAAGGATATGATCAACACGCTTAGTCACGGTAGTTCAGGCGATTTTCACTTCAAGTCTTTTCCCGAGAGCATTCGCCACCTTTTCCAGCGTGGACAGCTTGATATCTTCCGCGTGGTTTTCGATTCGTGAGATAGCGGTCTTCTTAGTCTTCAGTTTATGGGCAAGTTCTTCCTGTGTAAGTCCTGCTGTCTCCCGCGCTTGCTTAAGTACCACGCCAATCTTGAACTGTTTGTATCCCTCGTCATAACCTTCGGCAAATGCCTTGTCCCTCTTTTTTCTCTGAAGAACATATTTTTTCAGATCACTCATCTTTTTGTCCTCCTTTTCAAGTAGTCTCTTCTGTAAGTCTCAGCTTTCTCAATCTCTCGCTGAGGAGTCTTCTGCGTCTTCTTGATCAATCCGTGGGTTAACACAACAAGGTTATTGCCATCAAAGAAGCCGAATATCCGGTATGCATTCGAGCCAAGCTGTATTCTACATTCCCATATTTCCTCAGTGCCAACGAGTTTCTTGAAATATGTCGTGGGCACAACATCGAGATCCTCAACCAGGCTTAATACCCATGCAATTTTCTGCGCCACCTTACCCGATAGCGATTCAAGAAATTCCCGCACAGGGCATTTCCCTTCGCAGTTCTGTAAAAGATTACCGTTTTACCCACTGGTAATAGGTTAACTGACAAGTTAACCTTTGTCAAGAGCTGAGTCGACAGGTGGTTATATTCGCCATTGTGGAAAACATAACGTTAATCAAGCTATAGTGTCTCATGATGTTCGCGAAGGCTTCACTCGGAATACTTACGCCTTTTTCCATTTGTAACATGCACAGCCGTGTAAGGTTTCAAGACCGAGGATTGCAGGAAGAAGTCTTGCCTGGTAATAGTTTTGCGACGCGGTGACTGCCGCCAGAAGTCGATAGTTTCATGCTCCTGCAACTATATGAAGAGTGCGATCGATAATTGTTGTCCTTGTTGCGATGTTCTTCTAAAAGTTCGCACAATGGACGGGTTGGCGCCTGTGATTAATCTGCCCACGAACTCTTCACAGAAAATAGATCGCCAAATTCTGACAGTTTATTTCTATAATTGCGGCGGCGAGCAATCAAAATAAAAAGGGGGAGCCTTATAGCTCCCCGTCAGACTATAATCTTTGAAAGGGTTTTTCTTAATTCTGTTTCTTCTTGCGAATACCGACCAATCCCAACAATCCAGAACCAAGCAGATAGGCTGCCACCTATTCCTGTAATGTTACAGGGATAAACGTTATTATCGCATTAGCTGGGTTACTGAACTGCAGCGGAACTGTGATCGATGCCCCGGCAGCAAGACCAGTAGTCGAAGCTGTTATCACGGGCGCCCCAGTATACTGGCCGATTGCACTTGTAAGCGTAACGCCCGTGGTAAGTGCGTTCAGGGCCAAGTCGATAGTTCCGGCAAGGGCCGCACCATTATTAGTGATGGTAAGGTTACCCGTATAAATCCTCCTGAAAAAATGTTGTGAGCTTTGTTTGTTGTTTCCGATCGGCGGACTGATAAGAAATCGATTGTTAAAGTTCTCCTATCAATCTATCTTATTTCCCTATAGCACTCGTTATGCGCTTCGTCAAGGGATCCGACAAGAATCCGACAAGCATTCCCATTATCGCAACTATTCCGTTTCCTCTGGACGTCATGTGCTATTCCTCCTGTCTTTCTAAACATGGATAGCAGAGTTATACGAGCTCTGCCGAAGGTCATCAAAACTTCTTCATAATAAAGAGTGCAACAACTGCAATCACCACCACTAGCATCAAAAATGGTGAGCACAAAATAATCTTGGACTTCCATTCTTTTCTCCGCTTTCATAAATGTACATATTCCTGAGGCTTATTTTGCTGTCACCTGCTCGACTCCTTGAGAGATGCCGGAGGAGCTCCTTCCGGGGTAATCCCGGGCCCCAGCATTATCATCGACTACCTTTGTTCGTAACATCTCCAAAAACATATTTGCCGATCAAATCCTCGATATCAATGGGTGAGGCGGTATCGATGATCGTCCCTCCTGGTTTCAGGATTTCACCGCTGCCTCCCGGATCGATCTTAATGAATTTGTCTCCTATAAGACCGGCGGTCTTGATTGAGGCAATTGCGTCGTCGTAAACCTTGACGCCTCTTCTGATCTTCAATGCGACCAACGCCTCCTGTTTCTCCTGGTCCATGCTCAAGCGATCCACCCTTCCGACTTCAATGCCGTTTATCTCCACCCGGCTATCGACCCGCAGCCCTGATACGGACCCGAAGCGGGCATAAAGGGCGTAGTAATCATCGCTGAACAGGGAGACCTTCCCGAGTTTTATCGTCATGTATCCCGCACAGAGAAGGCCGATAACCACAAAGATTCCGACAACCGATTCCATCGAGTATTTCTTCATCGCACATCAATCTCCTTCTTTAACTGATATTTCGCGATTATCTTCTGATTAGCTTCAGCCTTTGCTATGATGTATTCAATTTCATCCGTGGAGCCGCCTTCAGCCATACCGGCAGCAACCGATATGTCGAAGCACGTCCCAGGCCTGATCTTGCTGTCTGTCAATGCCTGGATCTCGGGGAGTACCTCTAACTGGAGCCCTTGAGCAAGATCATCCACTAATTGCACGGCTTCGCCAATGTTTATGTGTGGCAGAACTGTAAGGATCTTGCCTCTACTGTGGCGTGTTGAAAATCCCAATGGACCTACATAGTTGTTTAAATACCCTCCCAGGGCTTCCAGGACTTTCAATGCAACGTGGTGTCCCAGCTCATCAGCAAGATGTTCAAAATGGATGTCAAAAAGAACCGCCGAGATTCTTGTGTCGACATGCAAGGCATATCGGGACGCGAACATCTCTTTTGAGAGCAGCCCGGTCAACTCGTCTTTGAGGCCGCCGAGGCTTTCAAGAAACTCTGTGATCGAGGGATGCTTTAGCCTCATCAACTCCTCGTAAGTCCCATGAAAGGCAATCTTTCCGTCCCATAGCAGGAGGATCCGGTCGGAGATGAAAAAGATATCGGGAATATCATGGCTGATGAGTATGGCTGTAAAGCCGAACTGTTTGCGGAAATGGGCGATCATGCTCAAGATAGTGTTTTTCCTGACAGGATCCAGGCCGGTCGTGGGCTCATCGAAAAGCACTATGGCCGGGTCTATTATGAGGGCTCGGGCCAAGGCGACCCTTTTCTGCATGCCGCCCGAGAGTTCTGAAGGATATTTGAGAACGGCATCTGCGACTTCGAGTTGTTCGGCCCTCGACATCACCTTCTGTTCGATCTCCCTTCTGGTCAAATTTGTAGTCTGCCTTAGAGGCAGGGCTATGTTGTCAAATACCGACATTGAATCAAAGAGGGCATTGTTTTGGAACATGTAGCTGAGCTTGCTCCTGTACCTGTCCCATTCGCTCTTCTTCATATGCTGAACCGGCTTTCCCTTGAAAAGTATTTCGCCCTCATCCGGGGAGAGCAGCCCGATGATGTGTTTTAGGAGAACACTTTTTCCGGCGCCGCTCTTCCCGATGATCGTTGTGATCTGGTTTTCGTAAATCTTGAGATCCGCACCGTCGAGAACCGTCTTCTCGTTAAAGCGTTTGATGACGTCTTTGAATTCAATCAAGGGCGTTTCCACTTTGACCTCTACATAAGAAAAGATGTAACAACGTAATCCGAGATGAGAATCATGACGCACGAGGTCACTACTGCCGACGTGGTCGAGACACTCACGCTCTTTGCCCCGTAGCTGTCTGTACGAAGGTGAGTGAAGTACCCATGGTAACAGCACGTTGTTGCTACAAGCACCGCAAAAACGAGTGACTTGATAAAGCCACCCCTAATATCGACGATATCGACATAAGTGTGTATTCTATTGATATAAGAGCCTTTGTCTGCGCCGAGAAGGACGACTCCCGTGAGATATCCTCCCATGATTCCGACAAGATCGAAGAAGGCCGTCAGCAAAGGAAAACTTACGATTGCAGCAGCCATACGAGGACTGATAAGGTAGCGCAACGGATCGATCCGCATGGTATAGAGGGCGTCTATCTGTTCGGAAATACGCAGGATACCGATTTCGGCAGTCATAGCGGAGCCCGCACGCGCTGTTATCATAATTGCGGTCAGCACGGGCCCCAATTCCCTGATAAGCGAAAGGGCGATGACGGAACCGAGGAACCCCGCCGATCCCACTTTCGTCAGGGTGTGATAGAGCTGCAGTCCGAGGACCATGCCGGTGAAGAGGCCGATCAGCATTACGATACTCGACGACCTTGCGCCTATGTAATAAACCTGTTGCATGATCTCCCTGAGCTGTTTGCGACGGAATATATTGACAACGGCAATCGAAAGGAAAATGGCTGCCGCTCCAAGATCGTCAATGATCTTCATGAGCCCCCTGCCGAGGGGGTGAAAGAAAGGCAAGGGATATCTGTTTATCCGGTTCATCTTGCAGTCACTTCCTCAATTCCTTGACAGAAGCCGAAGGGGCTTTTTCCGGGGTTATCCCGGTTCCTAGCAATACCGCGATCCATCGCGTGCTGCTGCTATTCTCGCAAGCAAACTTCAGGGTCATCGTCAAAGGTATGCACAGAACCACACCGGCAATGCCGAGCAAACTTCCCCAAAATATCAACGACACGATTACGACCAGCGCGGACAGGCCGAGCTTCCGGCCCATCAGCATCGGCTCTACCATATTGCCAAGAACAGATTCAACAGTCACATAGCCGATAGCCACCAGTGCGGCACGACCGATCCCCAACTCGATAAAGGCGAGAAGCACTGCAGGAACAGCAGCGATAGAGCCGCCGACATTAGGCACATAGTGCAGCAAAAACGCCAGGAAACCCCAGAGAATGGGAAAATCCACGCCAAGAATAAATAGCCATACTCCGACCAGGATTCCTTCCGTTAGGCTAATCGCAGTTTTAATATTCATATAGCGTTGGATATCATAGATGAACGCCATAAACGGCTGAAAGTCCCTTTGAGGATCACCCAAAATAGCACGGAGTTTGACAGGAAAGGTTGAGGCTTCCAGGAATATGAACATTACCGTTACCAATATCAAGACTAGCTCGAACAGCGCAGAACCCAACCCCCTGAGCAGGCCGGCGGTCCATCTCTTAACCGCTTCCGGGTCGATCTGATGAATCAGTAAGGAGTCCGTGATCTTAATTCCATTGGCTGCCAAAAAAGCCTGGAGTGACGAAATGCGGTTCTGTAAGAGAGCCTGATAGGACGGGAGATCAGCATAAAAGCTGTTCAGTGATGCCCCAACGAGTGCTCCAATGACCACGAGAACAATGGCAAAGCCTGCCACGACGAGTAACACAGCGGCCACATAAGGAATGCGTCTTCGCTCAAGCCAGAGAACCGGCGGTGTGCCGATAACGGCTAAAAAAACAGCGAAGAGAAGCCATGCCAAGGCCGTTTGTGCCTGCTTAATACTAATAGAGAGGATAGCGAGCATCCCGATGACGATGAGAATGCGCGTTCCGCGATGTAGATCATTCAGTTCAGTCATATATGCCTCACTAATCACTCCACATCTGCGCAATGTCCAGGTCGATGGTTGATTTCCCGGGCCGTTGTCTCGACCCATACGGAATGATTCAACAATCCCAGATTCCTTAATGCAGAAGAAATCCTGAGCCCGAGCGGACTCTTACGCTGGCTCTCCTTTTCCGATTCCCAATGAATGTGGATGCTCAAATCGGTCTCCACCATGGAATGACGATATGCCCTTATTCCTACCAGATGATCTGGCAAATCGGTCGGCGAATCAGACGTGCTAATCTCATTGAGAAGTACGTCCACGAGCCGTAAATCGACGTTCAAAGGACAACGTAATTTAATAATCTCAATCCATTTCATGCAGACCTTCTTTGAATCGTTCATTTGTTTCCTTAATAAGCGAGTTTCGTGCCATGATAGAAATACATATAAAATCAACCACTTGCATCAAAGGCTATCTACTGTTTACCAAATATGGTAAAATGGATTATCATATTTGGTAAGTGTTCTGCAGTTATCCCAAATTTAGCAGTTCATAGATATTCAATTCGGTATCGAAATAAAGCAGCTTATGGCTGAGGGTTTCGCCCATACCAGTCAATAGTTTAACTACTTCCTGGGCCTGAATCGCCGCCGCCAGAGCTGGTGTGGCAGCCGGATTTCCCAGTACGGTCTCAATTCCCTTATCCAAACCGCTGGTTGTTTTATAGATCTTTTCCAGTCCAGGACCACTGGGCAATATGGTCCCCACCTGACCGGTGAACCCGGCAATGGCGGCGTGCACCAGCGGAATTTTCAGTCTCTGGGCCATCCGGCAGAGCAGCAGGCGGCAGTTGATTGTGTCCAGCGCGTCAACGATAACATTCATGTCTGAAAGGAGCTCTGTTGCATTGTCTTCATTGAGCCTCGCGGGTACAGCGTGGGTCTCCACTTCGGAATTAACCTCAGCAACCCTGGCCGTGGCAACGGCAGCCTTATTCATCCCCACGGTTCGTTCGGTGGCTAATAGCTGCCGGTTGAGGTTATGCAGAGTAAAACTGTCGTCGTCGATAATCCGCATGAAGCCCACCCCCTGCCGGGCCAGGAGTTCGATGATGGTTCCGCCCAAACCTCCGGCGCCGACAATGGCGACGCGGGCCTCGAGCAAACGTTTCTGCCCGTCGGTACCGATGGTCCCGATATTCAGTCGGTATCTCTCTGGAATCTCACCCCTGGCCAGCAATGCCAGAGAATCTTCCCGGGCCATCTAACCACCGCCTACTGGCGGGAACAAGCCCAGGCGATCTCCTTCGGCGAGCACCTGATCGAGAGGGCTGCTGACGCCGTTGACCATCACTATATGGACTTCATCGGCATTGACCCCTAGGTTGGCGATCACATGAGCCACCTTACTGCCCTCAGGCACATCAACGTTAAGAACTCCATCGGCGGCAGACAGGGCGTACCGTCTTAGCGTGGCGTATAAACGAACTTCTATTCGCATACAAATCTGATCCTCATTCTCACTACAGGCTATAGCGTCCCGCCGGCTTTGCACAAGCGATCACATCACTGCTGAAGCAGGGTCTGCCTGCTCAATCCAATTTTTTGAAGCCCAGCATCACACGGTGCGGACCGGGCACCCCCGGCGGCACCAAAGCCACCCGGTCTCCGCCGGTCAAAACTGCCATAGCCGGACTAAAAGCTTTTCCGTTAACAAAAACAACCTCAACCTTTTCCGGCGCAATATCGAGCATAGCCAACAGTTGCGCCCCAGTCATTTCTCCCTGGATGTCAACCTCCAGCGGACTCGGCCAGTTCCGTTCCCGAAAAAGATCGGCGAGACCCATGAACGCGCGAAGCTCGATCATTGACGACACTCGCGACCTCCCCAATCGAATTACTGACTGACTAGAAGTTCATTACTTCGTCTATCTCTTCACCTGTGAATTGCCAGGTAACGTTGTGCGGCGGAAATTCTTCATCGAAGAACTCCGGCAACCGGTCATCGGCGTTGGTAAAGCCGGCCCGTTGATTGAACCCGCGCTCAGCCTTGAGGACAGACTTGCCGAGAGCAGTGACGTCATCCCCGGTAAGGGAGAGGCCGTACTGAGCGTTGATCATATCAACCAGCGCGTTGAAGCAATCGGGAATGTCCAGAACGGGGAAAGCGATAAACAGGCACATACCGGTACTGTCGATAGCGGCAGTGGCAATCTGCAGGTTGCGGGAAAGCTCCACTTGACCTTCCTTCTTAAGCGGATCTACGAAGCCGCCNNGCGTAGGTCAGGCCTTCGCCCTTAACCGCACGCGGATCGTAAGCCGGAATTGCCTGGCCTTTTACTACAGGGACCCTGGTAACACCGTATATGCGGCCAACGGCAGCAGCGCCGCAGCCAAGAATCCGGCCCAGGGGAGTTCCTTTACGGATTTCTTTAATAAGTTCCAGCGCAGCCTTACCGTCGCCCCAGGGAATAATACCGGCCTCCATGGCAACACCGACGCCCACAGCGGTGTCGATGGAATCAACGCCAACTTCATCCATTTCACGGTCACAATAGGCAATTACGTCAAGGTCATTAATCTTGGCGTTGGCGCCGAGAGCCCAAATGGTCTCATACTCAAAACCGCCGGTAATATATTTACCTTGCTTGTCAACATAGTGCTGGGAACACTGAATGACGCAACCAGCATGGCAGCCGTGGGTGGGCTTACCGCCTCGGGCTTCCATGGTTGCGGTCATCGTCTCGCCGCCGATATCGTTGGCCCATTCGTTGCGGCCGCGGCGGAAGTTTTCAGTGGGAAGGCCGCCGGCTTCGTTCAGAATATTGACCAGAACATTAGTACCGTACTTTCCTAAACCCTGACAGACCGGATGACTTGTAAGGGCTTTGGCAAATCGCTTTGCAGCACTCTTGAAAGCCTCCGGATTGGCAATGGCAACACCGGGNNCCACGGCCGGCACTGCGGATGTTGCTTTCACGATCGGCAAAGGAAATGTTTGCTGCCGTAAGCCTCATTTCTCCTGCCGGACCAATGATGGCCACGCCTACTTTGGCGCCGTATTTTTCCTGCAGGACTTTAATGCCATCGTAGTTACCCATGCCCACAATTTCAGCGGGAGCGTCATCAATGGTCACACCGTTCATCG
>DMNE01000055.1 GCA_003453735.1 Nitrospiraceae bacterium
ATGACAGGAGACGGCATCAACGACGGCCCAGCCTTGAAAGCTGCGGATATAGGCATCGCTATGGGACATACAGGCACTGATGTTGCCCGTGAGGTCGCAGATGTTGTCATCGAAGATGATAACCTGGAGACAATGATCATAGCGATAAGCCAGGGCAGGACTATCTATAACAACATCAGAAAGTCTGTCCATTTCCTCTTATCGACGAACCTCAGCGAGATCATGGTCACGTTTACTGCTATTGCAGGTGGTCTCGGACAGCCGCTGAGTGCAATACAGTTGCTCTGGATCAACCTCATGTCCGATATAGCGCCAGGCTTGGCACTTGCCCTTGAGCCTCCGGAGTCCGATGTCCTGAGTCAGCCACCGCGGGATCCGGGCGAGCCCATTGTAAGAACATCGGATTTTAAGAGGATAGCTTTTGAATCAGCGACGATATCTGCCGGGGCCCTGGGGGCATACGGGTACGGCATTGCAAGATATGGCTTGGGCCCGAGGGCGGGCACCCTGGCATTCATGAGCCTCACCACGGGGCAACTTCTCCATGCCTTAAGCTGCCGTTCTGAGACACACAGTATCTTCGGCAAGGAGAAGTTACCACCGAACAAATATCTTAATATAGCCCTCGGGAGTTCTCTTGCTATCCAGCTCTTGGCTGTGCTGATTCCCGGATTGAGAAATCTATTGGGAATCACTTCGATCAGTGTTCTTGATGGTGCCGTGATAGGGGGCAGCGCTGTTTTACCCCTGTTGGTGAATGAAGGAACAAAAAAAGCCCCAAAAAGGTGAACACATGAAAAAAGATTTCATCTTCACATCAGAATCGGTAACAGAAGGCCATCCCGACAAGCTCTGTGACCAAATAAGTGATGCCATTGTTGACCATTTCCTTCAGCAGGACCCCTATTCGAGGGTCATTGCCGAATGCGCAGTCTCGACTGCCATCATGTTCATCGCCGCGAGGTTCGAATCCAACGCGTATGTAGATTTCCCGAATATAGCAAGGCAGGTCGTTAATCAGATTGGTTATGACCAGCATGCCTTTAATGCAAAGACATGCAGTATCGTGACAAGTTTAAAGGAGTTGCCCCATGATGAGTACGGCTATTTTGATGAAAGAGTGCTGTCAGATGTGGAGATCGATTTAATTCAGGCGCGGAACCAGGTGACAGTCTTCGGTTTTGCTTGCAACCAGACATCCGCGCTTATACCCCTTCCTATATGGCTAGCCCACAGGTTGGCGAGGAGACTGACTTCTGTCAGACTTCAGAAGATGCTCCCCTATCTTACTCCCGATGGAAAGACTCAGGTGGGGGTCGAATATAGAAACGGAAAACCATACAGGATTCACAGTATCACGGTTATCGCCAGCCAGCATAAGCCGACAGAAGCAGGGGGACCTGATATGAAAAGACTTGAGGGGGATATCAAAGAGGCTGTTATAGATTCTGTATTTCTGGATGAGGATATAAAACCTGACAGAAACACGAGGATATTTATAAATCCTGACGGCTCATTCATCGTAGGGGGACCTTCAGTGCATTCGGGGCTGACGGGAAGAAAGAACGCAATCGATACATATGGAGAATACTCTCGACAAAGCGGAGCAGCTCTGAGCGGCAAAGACCCTATGCGAATAGACAGGATAGGCGCCTATGCAGCCCGTTACGCAGCTAAGAATGTCGTTGCCGCTGGACTTGCCGATGAGTGCGAAATACAGCTCAGTTATACTATCGGTCTTTCGAGGCCGGTGAGCGTTCAGGTTGAGACCTTTGGAGGAGGCACAATGCCTGACCAAAAAATAGCGGAACTCGTTGAGAGCCATTTTGATTTCCGTCTTGCTGGAATCATGAAACAGTTCAACCTGAGATACCTGCCGTCAATTTTAAAAGGTGGCTTCTACAGGAAACTCGCAGCATACGGCCATGTCGGAAGGATGGATATAGGCCTGCCGTGGGAATTAACCGACAAAATCCAAGAGCTGCAAGGATGAGTCACTGATGGCTGCTCTGCGCGAAAAGCATAAGAAACTCCTCTATGATGATGAAATAGAGAGAAGGCTCCACCTCAGTGCCATGAAGATGCTCTCTGATCACGCTGGTCTCTCAGCTGACATGGTCGAAAGGCTTTATGAGATCGTCTTGGATCGACTGAAAAGGGAAGCGAAGATCAAGGATTTTTTGCCGATCCTCGTGAGCAGAAGGGTTCGTTACCTGCTGAACAAAAAAGAACTGACAAAAAACAAAGTATTGAAGAGCAAAGGAGCTGATCAGCTAATCTGACTTGCTTGCGATACTAAAATAGTGTCTGGCGAAATTGGAATTCCATAGGCATGTTATACGCCTCCACTGGCGTCGGGGCGTCTGCTCGATCATCAATCTTGAAGGCGCTTCCTTTACGAGAACATCATCGTGCAGCTTTTCCATCATGATGTATCCCTTCACAAGTTTAACTCCAATCACCATCCGCGGGCCAATCGTGCATCAGTTTAGACATCGATGGCATAGGGGAAGCCGACCTTCCTCCGGAAAGCACGATACCTTCTGTAACGGGAGTTGTTCCATATCGACAAGGACAAAATGACAGTATTTTATTAACTTGGTTTCCGGTCCGTATTATCAGCACATGCGAAGAAAGCAGATGTCAAGAACCTGATTACATGCCTATATAGCAGATTCGTAACGCACTGTGAAGAATAAAGTCCTAAAAGACAATTAGCTGCGCATAATTAAATCGACAGAGCTCCGAGCAAACCTTTATACCGCACGTTTTCCGAAGGAATAGATATTGACAATCTTTTGCAAAAGGTTTATTTTATTGGTATGCGCATAAGTAATAAGACACAAA
>DMNE01000160.1:0-199 GCA_003453735.1 Nitrospiraceae bacterium
CACTTATCAGACGTCTTCCCTGTACTCAGTATTCTCGATGGCCCATCGAGATTTGCGTACTACTTTATTTTGGAGCCCGCTTTTCTTAATGATATCTGCCCTTGTGAGGACTATTTTGCTGACCCATATGATGCAACTATTCTTCCAGAAGTCCTGTATAAAGTGCTATGCCTATTTGTTGTCTGGAGTAGCAGGCATC
>DMNE01000160.1:248-11591 GCA_003453735.1 Nitrospiraceae bacterium
ATCATCCCTGATCACCGTGAAGCCCTGATCTTTATAAAAGTCTACTGCTTTGCTGGCGGCATCTGTTGTGTGATAATAGTGGTATAGAACTTTCCTCCTCTCGCAATCGAAAAAATCACTCGATCCTTTCTTATAATCGATTGCACCGGGATACGCTTGCACCTCGAACGGCTCTCCGGCCAACGAACAGGTAACGCCTCCTCCCAAAGCTAACACCATAACGACAGCTGCTGCCAGTCGTCTGAAAGGTCTTAGACCTTTCCATGCAATACTCAGCACTTTTTCCATGTTCCACCTCCCTGCACATGAAGCGGAAGCGGATCCGCTTCAGTCATCAAGAAACTATGCCCGTTGCTGCTAGTATCATCAGGCATCCGAAAAAGCCAATACCAAGGAGCGCATAAGAAAGCAGCATTGTGAAAATAATTATTGTCTCTGTCCTCTGGGAAACTTGTTTTTGAACTCTCTCTCCGTTCGCCATGTTCGTTCCTCCCCCTGAATGATTAGCATAACAGTGAGGATTGTACCTCTTGTCTGAAGGCATATCAATGCATACACCATGCCAATCTCTCTGATGAAGAAAATACTTTGATAAACAAGAACTATTTTCTTATTCATTAGGAAGGGTATGGATCGCGCTGGGGAAAAAATCGCGCAGAATGTGCAGAAAGTTTAGCGAATGTGTGCTCACGGATGTTGAAGTTGAGGCAGGCAAGAAGGTCCAAATGAAAGTAAAACCGAATTTTCTTTTTTGGAAGGTTTAGGAGTAGATAACCTATGACCACGAAGACTGCGGTTACTCTCTCATCATGACAATAATGTGGCGAAAGTATGTTTTTTCACGAACACCGGTTGTATGTCAGAGGGAATCTTAAAAAAGAAACAGCGTTGGTTGCATGGAAAACAAACTTGATTTTGGCGAATCGACAACGGGCTCCACAGCATCACTTGAATAAAACGGAAACAGGCTCTTATCATTTCATGCAGTTTGTCGGAAGTGATCACAAGTCTAACATTGTCAGGGAAACGTTCTCTGCCCCACCAGAGATACAGTACAAATACGCTGCGCTACTTTGGACATCAAAGATGCAACAATGAAGTTTTCTCTGGCCAAGATGGCCGTTGCAGAATACCTGTAACAGCACCATGGAATGTGTAGGTCAACAGTTGCGAGAGTTGTGTCAGCTTTCCTGGTAAACGATGTCCTGGCGGTTGTCACATAGTCTCTTTGTGTTTGCCCTCGAGGCAAACTCATTCACGATCGTATCTCCCATCATTTTAAAACTGAAAGGCTTCTCCATGCACTTGAGCACGCCCAGCGCGTGAAGTTTTGTTTTCGCTTCAGCTGTGCAGCTTCCGGTCATCGCAATTGCGGGAATGTGAGGGTGGTTTTTACATGCGTATGCGAGGAGTTCATAGCCGTCTTTTACCGGCATCTGCAGGTCAGTGAGAATGAAGTCCACCTGAACGGATTTCAGGATTTCGAGCGCTTCCTTTCCATTTTCTGCTTTTAGGATTCTCCAGTCTACGAAAGAGATACTAAGCCAGTCCGCCAGTGCATTGAGAAAGCTCTGAGCATCGTCCACAACTAAAACGGTTTTCAATTAAACCTTCTCCTGTCGATCGGTTGCTCCTAATGCACCGTTGAGGTTAGAACCTTCCATTTCGGACAAATGAAAAAAGAAAGGGCATTGTTTGAAACCTTTGTTCATGCAATATTTTGTCACCAAGGAAGAATCGAGGACAAAACCTCCGAATGAACAGCATGTTATAGTCCATCGTCTCAAATAGCAACAGTCCACCTGCACCTCCAAAAAATAAATAGATTCATTTGGCTTTTTGCTTCATGTCAATAAGCAAAGGTGATGCCAAGCAACTTGCTTGCAGGATCGGAAGTTTTCCTCTGATGAAATTTCTCCTGGGCTTAATCTAAAGACGTTGGTGATTCATTATCGGCCATGGCACTTAAGCTTACAGGGCCCACCTAGCCAATAATTCCGATATGTCCAAGCGGGAGAGAAGAAAATGATTTAGTTAATATCGTAAAGGGGAAAATAAATCGTTATTGCTAATAATCAAGTACTTATACGCATATGTGGGTTGCGTTGGTCAAAAGGCACATTACCTTTGCTTAGTAACGTGCCTTGCAAGAGACGAAGAGCGCACTACGCGGAAAACCGCAGAGAGTATGCAAAAAGTATATAGTTGGGGGAGTATTCTTACCTGTTTTAGCTTCGATCGATACAGATATCTTGAGAGGTATCGATTCCGTATTCTCTTATCTTCTCGAAAAGCGTTCTATAACTGATATTGAGGACTTCTGCTGTCTTCGTCTTGTTGCCCCTGCTTTTTTCGAGGGCCTCAAGGATCATCCTTCTTTCGAGTTCCGTCACCGCTTCCTTAAGATGCAGAGAGGAAGCGGCACGTGCCTCAGGTTGTTCATTCATCAAAAAGTCGATACATCCTTCATCGATGATATCCTTGTCTGTTAAGAGAACGGCTCTTCTCATGACATTCTTCAATTCTCGTATATTGCCTGGCCATGCATGCTTCGTCAATCGAGCTATCGCACTTGAAGTCATTTCCTTTATCTGTTTGTTTAGCTCTGCGCAGGCCTCAAAGATGAATTTCTGGGCAAAGAGCTGGATGTCTTCGCCCCGTTCTCGCAGAGGAGGGAGGCTGATAATAAATTCACCAAGGCGGTAAAACAGGTCTTCTCTGAATTCTTTCTTTTGTACACTCAGCTTAATATCGCTATTCGTTGCAGAGAGAATTCGGACGTCTATATCGACAGGGTTTGTATCGCCGAGGGGATAGACCCTCTTCTTTTCGATAACCGTAAGGAGCTTGCACTGTATGAGAGGAGACATATTCTCGAGTTCATCAAGAAAGATGGTACCGAAATGTGCAGTTTCAAAATAGCCGATCTTATCCTTCTGTGCGCCGGTAAAGGATCCCTTCTTATAGCCGAAGAGTTCGCTCTCAATAAGGTTATCAGGGATCAATCCAATGTCGACGCTCACGAAAGGCTGCCCCGCGCGTTTGCTCATATTCTGAATCGCAGAGGCGACAACCGATTTACCTGTGCCTGTTTCGCCTTGAATAATCACCGAAAAATCAGTTTCCGCAACCTGACGAATCTCTTTTATAACCTTCCTGATAGCGGGGCTTTTCCCCAGTAGGTGTTCGAGAGAGGATTCAAGGGCTAAACTGACCTTTGCGATCTCCGCTTGCAAGGTCAGCCTTTCGATCGCCCTCTTTAAAGTGATGATGAGTTTTTCAAATTCTGGCGGCTTGACCGAAAAATCGTACGCTCCATTCTTTATCGCCTTAACTGCGGTGGGAATGTCCCCATGCGCGGTAAGGATGATAACGGGTACATGGCTGTCGATCTTCTTGAGCTCCTGCAATATCTCCAGACCGTTCATGCGCGGCATCTGCAGATCAAGAAGGACGGCTTGGGGTCGATCAGCTTTAAAGACTTCTATTGCTTTGAGTCCGTCAGAAGCCTCCATGAGCGAGAAACCTTCATCCCGCAATACCTCTTTCACGATAGCCCTCAAATCTTCATCATCGTCTACGATCAATATTTTCGCCATCTGTTTATCCCCCCTTTCCGGTTGCTACTCTGTGCCGACAACCTGCTTTTCGTGGTTGTTCAGGGGCAAAGGGAAATAGATCAAGAATTCAGTCCCCCTGCCTGTCTCTGTTGTGAAATCGATAAAGCCTTTGTGTTGCTCGACTATCCCGAAGACAATGGAGAGCCCGAGGCCAGTGCCTTTACCGGGTTCTTTGGTCGTAAAAAAGGGCTCGAAGATCTTCTCCCGCGTCTTCTCATCCATACCTGTGCCGGTATCACTTACAGAAATCCGTGCATAGGCGCCTGGCCTTATGAATAAACTGCTTACCGGATGTCCTTCAGCAATAGAGACAGCGTCTGTCTTAATCGTAACGACGCCTCCTTCAGGCATCGCGTCCCGTGCATTTGTGCAGAGGTTCATCAGGACCTGATCTATCTGAAGCGGATCGGCCAGCACGACAGAAGGTTCGTCGCAGAGTAAGATTTTCACCTCCACGGTGTCTCCCGCAAGACTCTTGAGCATGGGCATTAGTTTTTTAATTGCCTTATTGATATCCACGGGGCTGAGATGCCCGATCTGTGTTCTACTGAACGTGAGGAGTCCGTGCACGAGACCTCTCATCTTAGATAACGACTTCTGCATCTGTTCCGTATACTGCATAAGGGGGAGGTTATCTGTCAATTTCTTCTTCATAATAAAGAGGGAACCCTCTACAGTTGTCAGGATATTGTTAAAATCATGAGCGATGCCTCTGGCGAGTCTTCCTACCGCCTCCATCTTTTCGGCACGCCTGAGTTTTTCTTCGATCAGAAGTTTTTCCTCTTCCCTTTTTCTCATGTCTTCTGTCATGGCATTGAAGGCCTCGGCGAGTTTTCCGATTTCATCTTGGGACTCAACGGGAATCTTTTCAGAGGATGTTCCTTTCCCGAGCAGCCTTACCGTCTCAGCCAGGCGCGTAAGAGGTTTCGTAACACGCCTCAAAATCGTGTAGATAACGATGATGCCTAAAAAGACAAAAATGACCCCAATAAGAAGATTCTTGAGAAAGACGCCTCGTACCTCTTTCCGAATGACCTTTCTGTCCAAGCTAATTTTCACATATCCTATAATCTGTTCCAATTTTTTGTTTTTGACGACATCGAAATAAAGCGCTTCTCCCATGGAAGAGACGGTCTCGATGGTTACGGGTTTATATACGTTTATGGTATTCTTATCATTAGTCACTTCCCATGACAAACTGTCGTGTAGTTTCGCTGCAATCTCCTTATCCTCCTGGGTAAGCGCAATTGGAATCTTTTCCTGAGAGAGCGTTTTCTGCTCCCCGATGAGCTGCCTGTTGTCAACACTGCAGATCTCCACTGCTCGAACTTCTTCCTGGGCTAGCACCCCGTCTGCGGCATCCCTCAGACTATCCCTGTTTTCCGCGAATACCCCAGTCCTTGAACTGGAAGCGAGAAGTTTAGCGAGAAGCTCTCCTTTTCTAAGCAGGTTCTGCTCGACCTCTCTGGACTGAGAGTAAACCGAAAAGAACGTAAATGCCGATGAAACGAGGACGATGAAGGAGACAAAAGCCCGAAAGATCCTCGTGCCGAAGCTTTGGCGAGCAACCAGAAGGAGTGAAATTTTGTTGAGAAATCTCTTATTGAACCACATATGCTTTCTCAAGGATGGTTTTGTTAATCTCTATCCCGAGTTTCTTCGCAATTGTCTTGTTAATAGTCAACACTGTTTTCCGTGGAGCTACCTGTGCAGCAATCTGTCCTTTGCTCTTATCGAGGAGTTTCTTCGCGATCTCTCCAGCCTGGAACCCAAGATCAACAGGATCAATGCTCAGTGCAGCGAGCGCTCCCATTTCGACATATTTAGCGGCAAAAGTAAAGATCGGTACTTTATTTTGGAAGGAAAAAAGCAGGAGGGAATTGACCGTTTCGGCATTTATTACTGTCGTATCAGGAAGCATCCAGAACACATCGATCTTGCCCTGCATGCTCGCTATAAGTGACAGCACATCGCTTGGCTTGTTAGCCTTCCTAATGATAAGAATAATTCCCTTTGCCAGAGCACCCTGACTTGCTTCCCTGACAAATGATTCTGTTTTTTGGGGGTCATAGATGATGCCGATTCGTTTTGCAGTAGGTATGAGTTCGAGGATCGTGTCGAGTTGCTTCTCAGGCGAAACAGTCATGCTCACGCCGTAGAAGTTTTGCTTTGCCGTCAGAGGAGAGGGCAACTGTGGCACCATGGCGTATACAACGGGGATGTTCTTCATCACCTGGGCACCTTGGAAAGCATCCATTCCGATGGCAAAGACAGCATCCGGATGCAGCTGAGCGATACTCTTCGGTATAGCAGTGCGATCCGATTCCTGGTAGGGTATCTCTTTGATCGTGCAATCGCACGAACTCTCGAAACCCGACAGCGCATCATCGTAAGGCTTGATATCGGCGCTTTTTATAACCGCAACATCATGGGCCTCTGAGATGATGGGCTGCAATACGAATACGAAGGAGGCCAATAAGGCAAAAAAAGTGCGCAACATGACCTTGTCCCATTCGAATAGAGTGCAGACGCGTTTCATCAAGGAAAATTAAAGCAATATTTATGCCTGCTTCTCTATGTTGTACCTGATATCCTGTAAGACAAAGGCTTCAAGTGTTGCATCGAAGAAGGGCCTTCTGCAGTCAACTCCTTCCATCTTCCCGTCCCTGATGATTTTCATGTATTTGCAGCCGCCGAAGCAAAGAGGAAGGTAACCGCAGTCGAGGCACTCTTTGTTATTATAGCTGTCGAGGTTGTGGATCTGTCTATAATCTTTTTCTTCTGTTTTGAGATCCCCAATACAGAAGTTTTTTCTGCCGATAAGCCCAGGGCACTTGTAAAGGCTGCCGTCCTGGTTAACGACAAAATTTTCGTTTTGAACCATCATGCACGCTGTAGGCATGATCCTCTGCGATCTATAACCTCGCTTGAGGATCTCTTCCCTCAGAAACATCTCTGCCTCAAAAATCCAGGGCTCGTTTGACGATGCACAAGCGTCAGGACAATGAGGAGGTGCGAACTCAGGGCTTTCCTTGAATACGGGATCGAATCTTACATAAGAGATTTTATCAGGTGTCAGGCCCTTTTCCATCATATAGTCGAGAAGAAAAGGGAATTCGGTAAAGTTTTTCCGTGTAAAGTTCCCTCCTATCTGGAGATCCATCAACTCACAGACTTCTCTTGCATTCCTTAAGATTGCGTCAAAGCTCCCTTCACCCGACTTGAAAGGCCTGAACTGATCATGAACACCCTTAGGCCCGTCCAAGGTTATGCTTGCGCCCTGCAGTCCGAGCGGCTTCAGATGTTTCACCGTTTTAGGGGTGAGAAGTGCACCGTTTGTTATGAAGGCAGAACTGAAGATCAGGCTGTTTTCTTCANNGCAGAAGAGGCTCTCCGCCATAAAATGTGATGCTTATTTCTTCAAACGAATCCCTATTGGCCCCGTTTGCCGTCCTTTTCTTCACAAACTCACAAAAAGAATCCGCCGTCTCCCGGGTCATATAGAACCTACCTTTTCTCTTGCCCTCAAAACAGTAAACGCATGCAAGATTGCAGTCGAGATTCATGACAAGAGTGGCACGGAAGACCTTGTTCATCTCATCGTGTTTTCTCAGGAAATTAAGCATCTCATCCTTTTCATCACTGATTGTCTTCACCAGGAATCCTAGTTTTTGTAATGTCCTTTCTTCTTTTTCTGTTATATCGCCTCTCTCAATCTCTTCGATCATGGACTTCGGGATTTTGATGATTGAGGCGTGTTTTGTTGAAAAGAGAATAAGAAAGTCGGACTCTTCCGGGTGAGAAAACACTTTTGCGTATCGAGAGAAAACCATAGGTCCTCCTTTGATAATATGGTGAGGCGGGAGACCCTTTTATACCTTGCCTGAGATGACGGTATGTCATTATAAATAAGCTCAGGAACTGAACACGGAATCACCGGCGGGTCTCCACCTTCCCCATCAGCGCGTCCTGAAGGGAACCTGGCTTCTCAATTTCCTTAAGAAGGCGCCCAAGGCCCCTTCATGCCCTTTTCTCACAAACCTTCAGCGTGCCGATTTAAGCAAGAGTGGGGTATATTTCAGAGGAGAACCCGCGTGCGTACAGCATGAAATTAAGGCTTGTGCTCCCGAAAGTCCCTCACAAAAAACGACAATACTGTCTTCCTCTGCTTTCACCTCGCATGGGCTGGTACCCTGAATCGCGATCGAGAGGTGGATATCCTCTGTAGCAAAATTCACGACTGATAAACCTGCGCCTGCTTTGTCTACGCTCTTGACCTTACGTGCTGCCATAGTTTCCTCCTTACTGCTGAGATGATCCCTCTGAAAGAGGGTTACAAAGTTTCTGCACATGCCGTGCTTCGCAGGAAACTCAAAACTTCACCCTTATCCCTCCCTCGATCCATCTTGTGGGGTTCGGGGTTTCTACAGTTAGACGTTGCGTCCCATTAAAGATATTGTGGCCGACGAGAAAGATATCCACGGGTCGTCTATTTTGTTTCTGCTTAAGAAGATTTTTTATTAGGTTAACATCAACTACCCAGGCATTGTACTCACTCCCAGGTGAAACCTCCTGTGTAGAATTCCACCAGATGTAATGGCCTCTGAGCATGGCCTTGAAAGACTTTTCATCATCGTATTTGAGGCCGAGGTCATAGGTATATCTTGGGATACCTTTCACTTCTTGATCGGTGTCGGTGTCCTCTGCATCAATAAATGTCGTACCTCCTACGAGAGAGAAATGATAAACGGGAATGGTCTTGAAGTCGATCTCGAATCCCTGGCGCCTCTGATGGTCGCCGTTAATATCTGTGAAACTGTAGACCGGATTCGTTATTGATACCGAAGTAATAGTGTCCCGCAGGTCGTGCATGAAGGCAGAGACCTTAAGCCAGAGGTATTTGAGGGCAGTCGTCTCAACTCCTAATTGATAGGACCATATCTTCTCGACCTGGAGATTCGGATTTCCCAGATAGCCGTAAGCCACATCACTCATGAATGCGCCAAGGCCGGCATTATTAAAGCCCCGTGCGACATAGGCTCTTAATAACAGGTTGTCCAAAAGTGAATAAGTCATCCCGAGACTCGGGCTGACGAAATTACCGAAGGGCTCCTGATTGTCGTAACGCAAGCCTGGCGTGATTGACAGTTTACTGAGAGCAATAGTATCATTAACAAATACGGCCCATTTCTTTGATGTTTCTTGGGTGGTTGTTCCCACTTCTGTTATGTCAAGCGTGGCGTCATCGTAATCAGAACCTATGACCACGGTATGGATGCCGTTGGTGTAAGTGAACTTGGCGCTTCCCCCGTATGTCTTATCTTTTAAAGTAGATTCAAAGAGGTCACCGGTGCTCAATTGGGTTATGTCATCTGTATTCCTCAGAATATTTACATGAAAAGAGAGGCTTAAGGCCAATTTCTGCGCGAGTGCAGTGTTGAAAGACAGGCTTGACAAGAAGTGCTCGGGTTTGTCGTTTTCAGAGTAATCAATGGAGGGATCGGGAAATGCTCCTTTCCCTCTTGAGCTCGTTGTGTAAAGCAGAGTAAAGAGAAGACTGCTATCCTTTGACAGGTCGTACGACAGCTTTGAATAAATGTTTTCTCCGTGAGAACTACTGTTTGGGGGTAGTCCGTTCAGGCCGTCCGACTGCAGCCTTCCTGCCTGAAGATAGTATCCGAAGTCATTTTTCTTGCCATAGAGTTCGCCTCTGAAATCTCCGGTATTCTCCTGTCCATACGAAACCGAAAGAGTCCCGCTTGCCTTTTCGTCGTTTCCTGGGGATTTTGTGATGATATTTATCACTCCCCCGAGTGACGAACCCCATACCGAAGATGCAGGCCCCTTGATGATCTCAATCTTTTCGATAAATTGTACCGGTATGAGACCGAGGTCTGTCACGTTGTCGGCAAGATTATTTAGGGGAATCCCATCGAGAAATACGCTGACTTGGTAATCTCCCGATCCCTGGATGCTTGCTGTGCTGACGCTTCCCGGGCCCCCTGAAATATTCATCTGCACGCCATTTGTCCAGTAAAGCACGTCGGCCACGGTGTGAGCATTCATCAGTTCTATCTCTTCTGCGGTGATCACCGTGATATTCTCAGCCACCCGAGTGATAGACTTGAGGCTCCTTGTGGAGGAGATTACGGTGAGTTCTTCGTCTGAAAAGTACATGGAGAGGAATGATTTTTCTTCCAATGAAATGGCAAAGGCGTTGAAACATAGGGAGATGGATAAGAGAGGGGAAAACAAAAGAACTGCTTTTTTCCGAACAAACAAATTACCCCTCCCAGTGCTTGTTGTTCTTAGACGTCAACAACATGCTTTATAACGTGGCGCCCTTTTTTTACCATGATATATAGCATAATCTGTATTTTTGTCAAGTAAATTCCGCTATCTGTTGCGCTATCGCATATGTGAAGCTATTTCCCAAGAGGTTAATGTGGCAGATTACAAGATGCGGAATGTCACAATGTCCCCTGTCGTGCCCCGCATTGAATCGTAAACAGCAGGGGGAAGGACAAGTCTCCCCCCGTCAATGCCTATTAGAATGCCCTATCTTGCATGACTATCAAGCATTATGCTCCGGCTACGGCAACGCGAGGTTTTGAGAGGTGTTCTGACTATATTCTGGTTCGAACTTTCTGCGACACTCGGAGCAGAAAACTATCCGTTCCTCCTCGCTTCTCTCCTTTCTTGGAGCCCTTCCGCTATTGAGACACGCGCTCCTGAAAACCGAGACAAAAACGACGGCTATGGCGAAGCCAATTGCATAGCTTACGACTTCTGATTCAAATGCATCGGCAAGGCCGGTATAGTTATATATTGCAAATCCCCACCCCGCACTTGCCAGCATCCCCACTACATATAAAATAGTTCTTTTCATGGTACCCTCCTTACTGAAAAGGTTAAAGTTAGTGGTATCGTTTCTTCCTATTGCTGCTGAAGCGCTCTCTTTGCTCACCTCCTTTTTTTCCTTTTTTACTATATCAACTGCCTCTCTGCCGTTGGTAAGAACGCTCTCATCATTTAAGTTGTAGTCTTCACTTTTTGTCTCCTCAATTTGATGTCAGACCATACAAATGCAAAGAAGATGCCAATCAGTGGTCTTATGCAACGGCTTTGATTTAAGAGCTTTTGCCTGCTGTCATACCGGTAACGAGAAGCATGGCTAAGCGGAAATTCGCAAGCGCTATGCGGAAAGTTTCAAGGATGATTGTATTCATACAAAGCGGAACAGAGTTTTTTGGCGGATGCTAGTTTGTTTTCGATGTCAGCTTCCACGGGAGCAAAAGCGAGAGGTTAAGTTTTCGTATTTCCAAAACGGATCATACATCCGTCGAGAACGAAGACTTAACCCCTCTGCAAGGACCACAACTGTAGCAGTCAGCGAAGCTCTGGTGAGGCTATCACCGTGGTATCTAAGTTGACCGTGCAATACTTCGCAACACCTCTGCATCCTCCGGGGCAGGAAGTAAAAACCGAACCTGTACGGGGCATAACCGTTAAGGTTGCGGAAATGCCTTTGACGCATGTCGTCGTGCAGTCACAGCGGCAGTAGTACCAGACGCAAAGTTTTCCAGTGATCCGATTCTGCCATCATCATTCTTCATAGCCTTGAGCGTAGAACGTACTTCACCTTGAGCGATGGAATACGGATTCACGTCACATCCGATAGTCACGCTCTCGGCCTTCTGTGCTGTGAGAGCGTTACCCGAAC
>DMNE01000316.1 GCA_003453735.1 Nitrospiraceae bacterium
CTATTTCTTTTGCCTAAAGAAGTTTTATCTAGCTCTAGATTTACTATATCCTTTGTTTCTTTTCCGTAGCCACTATTTTGCCGCTTGTTCCCAAACACATGAATGCCCTGAGAACTAAAGTTATCTTTCTGCGCTTAAGCATAGAAGCATTGCCCCACTCGCAGCCTGTCACATCTTGTGCAGGTCAGAAAAAATACCACTACATTTAGTGATCTTTGTTGAATCCAAAATCTCCCATATTTTTTNNTTATATAGTGAGGTGGTAAATTGTGGTAGAAAGTGGGAGATGAAATGCCAGCGTTCTCCGGTAAACATTATTATACCGTTGATGAAAAGGGAAGACTCATGATCCCCGCTTCTTTCAGAGAGATCCTTTCCACACACTACAGTCCAAGATTATACATCACCAACGCAGCATTTGACCGTTGCCTTCATATTTATCCTTACGAAGAGTGGGCTAAACTCGAGGAAAAAGTCAGGGGACTGCCGAGGATGCTTGAGGAGGTTCGCTTCTTTATGAGGCGTGTTATCGCCTCTGCGCAGGAATGTGCCTTCGATAAACAAGGGAGGCTGTTAATCCCTGCCGCGCAGAGGGAAGATGCGAACATAAAAGGGGATGTGGTTATTGTCGGACAGATAGAAAAGATAGAGATATGGGATCGGAAAGAATGGGATGGTGTCGTTGACCTCAGCAGTATCGATAGAAAAACCGTTGAAGAACGTCTAGCTGCTTACGGTCTCTAGATGATCATCCACCTTCCCGTTATGGTAAGGGAGGTCTTGGAAGTGCTTGGCATTGCTCCGGGGGGAACGTATGTTGATGCTACAGTCGGTCTCGGTGGTCACGCAGAAAGGATACTCGGTCTTCTGAATGCCGAAGGACGGATTATCGGCATCGACAGGGACGAGGAGGCATTGAGGATGGCAAGAGAGAGGTTGACGGACAGGAGAGTCATCCTGAAAAAGGGGAAATTTTCAGAGGTGAAAGATATCGTGGGGGAAACAGGTCTTCACGGCGTTGACGGGGTCTTTTTTGATTTCGGCGTCTCCATGATGCAGTTCAGAGCCCCGGGCAGGGGCTTTAGTTTCCATGCAGAAGAGCCGCTCGACATGAGGATGAACGGCACACAGCGTATGAAGGCTGAAGATATCGTTAATACCTATCAGGAGAGCGAACTCGAGAGAATTTTCCGGGAGTACGGCGAGGAGAAGTATGCGAAGAGGATCGCAAAGGCGATCGGAGCGCACAGGATGAAGAAAAGGGTTACCATGTGCACCGAATTGGCCGAGATCGTGAGCGCCGTTTACCGGCGGAGGGGGAGAATCCATCCTGCCACAAAGACTTTTCAGGCATTGAGGATTGCAGTGAACGATGAGGTGGCTGAGATAGAAAAAGGGCTCGAGGGATCAATGGATGTGTTACGTTCCGGTGGGAGGCTCTGCACCATTTCATACCATTCACTAGAAGACAGGACGGTAAAGAACTTTATGCGGGATGCCCAGAAAGACGGGCTGGTAAGAATCATAACGAAAAAACCCCTAAGTCCTTCGCATGACGAGGTACGGTCGAACCCGTCATCAAGGAGCGCTAAGTTGAGAGGAGCGGAAAGACTATGATATGTGTAAGACGCACCAGTATGGTATCATATTTATTGACACCCTTGAGTATCATATTCCTTCTCTGCGGCATCTTCGCTATCGTCTGGCTCAGATCGAATCTCATCTCCCTGGAGTACAGCATAAGTGAACTTGAGAAGCATAGGCTCGACTCCCTGAGGGAAGCAAAAATGTTAATAGCGGAGAAGTCGTCACAGCTTGCTTTTCTGAAGGTGGAGAAGAAAGCAGCGACCAACCTTGGTCTTGTGTTCCCGAGCAGGACAAAGGTCCTGCACGTAAAGGAGAAAAGCGCAGGGCCGTATAATGTAGCCTATGGAGCACAACAGCGCGGATCGCAGGATGCGAATGGATTCGCCAATGGAGAGGGCAGAAGTGAGGGGGCTCTCTGAAAAAAACTGTAGTGAGGTGTCCAGCACGGTTAAGAAGTGGACAAGAACCCATAACAGGTAGCGCATTCGTAACTGTGCAGGATTGCGGTGAGGTTTCATGAGCAAACGGGCTATCATCGTCAATACAGCCTTAGCCTTCTGTTTTTTTATCGTGATCCTTCGTCTTGCCGATATCATGCTGCTGAATCACGAAAGGTTTTCTGAAAAGGCGAAGGATCAACAATTCAAAGAGGAAGATATCCAGGTCAGGAGAGGGATCATTTTCGACAGAAAGGGCAGGGAGTTGGCTGTCAATCTTGAACTCGAATCTCTCTACTGCGATCCCCTGGAGATAGACGCACCGGAAAAAAGTGCTCACATGGTTGCTGAGGTTACCGGTAAACCCCAGAAGGCCCTCTTGAATAAGTTTTCCTCTGACGGCCGTTTCGTCTGGGTCGAGAGGAAAATGCAGCCTGACGTAGCCAGGAGAATAAAGGAGTTGAAGATCTCGGGAATGGGCTTTATCCCTGACGCTAAAAGATTTTATCCAAAAGGAGCTCTGGCATCCCAAATCCTTGGTTTTGTGGATATCGATAATAAGGGGATTGAAGGGGTCGAACTCAAATATAATAGTTATCTTAGCGGCAACGGCGGGAAAGTTGTTTTCGAGAGAGACGCCGGCGGAAGGACATTGTCGCAGGGCGTGAANNTGAGGCAGTGGCATGCGAGCGCAGCTACCGCAATTATGATGGATCCCTTTACTGGAGAGATCCTTGCCCTCGCAAACGGACCCTCATATAATCCGAACCTCCCTTCCGAGAGTAAGAGTTTCGAAAGAAGGAATCGGGCAGTAACTGACTGTTATGAGCCGGGCTCTACCTTTAAGATCGTTGTCGGCTCAGCGGCCATCGAAGAGAATGTTGTAACCCTGGATTCCCCCTTCGATTGCAGCAAGGGCTCTGTTGAGATTGGCGGAAGGACAATCCATGATGCTCACAGACACGGCCTGATTACTTTTAAGGAGGTGATACAGAAGTCTTCCAATGTCGGCACCGTGATGATCGGCATGAAACTCGGAAAAGAGAGGATATACAAATACGCGAAGGCCTTTGGTTTTGGCGATAAGACAGGAATTGATCTTCCCGGTGAGGTCTCCGGATGGATCCGGCAGCCTGAGAAGTGGTCCGGTGTCTCTCTCGGCTCTATTTCCATAGGCCAGGAAGTGGCAGTAACCCCCCTTCAAGTCCTGAGGGCCTATTGCGCCATAGGGAATGGTGGCCTCCTCGTTAAGCCACACGTGGTAGCAAGGATGCTCTCTCCCGATGGTCAACCGGTATGGTCATTTCATGCTGAGACAAAGAGGGCTATATCACAGAAGACGGCTGAGACCTTCAAGGAAATTCTCAAGACGGTGACCGAGGAAGGCGGAACAGCGAAAGGCGCTGCTGTCGATGGCAATTATGTCGCCGGCAAGACGGGAACCGCGCAGATCATAGACCCTCGTACAAAGAGATACTCGCATGAAAAATATGTGAGTTCTTTTGTAGGTTTTGTGCCTGCTGATAATCCGAAGATAGCCATGATCATCGTCATCTACGAACCGAAAGGGCAGATATACGGAGGGCTTGTCGCCGCGCCTGTTTTTAAACGGATAGCGGAAAATGCACTTTCGTATCTTAATGTGCCGCGGGAAGATACGCAGGGCAATACCCTGGTGGTTGCAAGATGAGATTAGGGGATATCCTTACAGAGTGCACATATGAATTCGTGGTTGACGACATGGCGGCAGCAAAGGAGAGAGGAAGAGATATTTTCGATACTGAAATATCCGAGATCGCATACGATTCGAGAAAGGCAACAAAGAACACGCTCTTTGTCGCCATCAAAGGTGAAAGCCTCGATGGCCATGATTTTATTCGTGATGCCGTAAAGAGGGGCGCGATAGCAGTTGTGACAGAGTACGGGCATCGCGAAGGAGAGTCCGCTCCGGTGAGCATACGGGTACAGGACAGTAGGGATGCGTTAGCATGTCTCTCCCGTAATTTTTATCAAAGACCGTCAGAGAGTATCCCGGTTATCGGGGTGACCGGCACCAATGGCAAGACAACAACTACATATCTCATCAAGTCGATACTTGAGGCGTGGGGCAAGAACGTCGGCCTTATCGGGACGATACGGTATCTTATCAACGATGCGGAATACCCGGCGTTGCACACGACACCCGAGTCTCTCGAATTTCAGGGACTCCTCCGTAACATGGTCGAATCAGGATGCACGTATGTGGTCACTGAGGTTTCTTCCCATGCCCTCTCTCAGAAACGGGTCGATTATACGAGGTTCAAAAGCGCTGTCTTTACGAACCTCACAAGAGACCATTTGGATTTCCACGGGACGATGCAACGTTACTACGACGCGAAAAAGAGATTGTTCACCGAGCTTCTTTCCGGGACTGCCGTGATTAACGCGGACGATGCATGGGGAAGAAAGCTCATGCGCGAGATGAAGAGCGATGTCTTTACCTACGGCGTCTTTTCGGAAGCTGATATCGTCGCACAGGATATAGAGCTGACCTTTTCCGGCGTTTCTTTTCTGTTGCTGCAGCGGGCTGGACAGGTCACAAAGATTGCTTCCCCGTTAATCGGCATGGCCAACGTTTACAATATTCTTGCGGCGACGGCAGCCGCTCTTGTCCTGGGTGTCCCGACGGATGTGATACAGGAGGGTATGAGGAAGATTAGTCCCATTGAGGGGAGACTGGAGAAGATTGACGAAGGGCAGGGCTTCACCTGCATTGTTGATTACGCGCATACGCCAGACGCCCTCGAACGGCTCATCTCTGCCGTGCGGGAGATCACCAACAAGGAGAGGCATGCTCGCATCATAACGGTATTCGGGTGTGGCGGCAACAGGGACAGAGGTAAGCGGCCGGTTATGGGAGAGATCGCAACGAGGCTCAGCGACTCTGTTTACATAACCTCTGACAACCCGAGAAAAGAGGATCCCCTTGAGATCATACGGGAGATAGAATCAGGTATTATAAAAGACAACTATCTCATCGTTCCGGACAGAAAAGATGCGATAAACATGGCGGTGGATAAGGCCAGGCACGGTGATGTTGTCATCATCGCGGGCAAGGGGCATGAGGACTACCAGGAAATTCGAGAGAGAAGGTACCCGTTTAACGACCGGGAGGTTGCCGGAGGGGCGATACGAAAGAGATTGCTGAAGGAGGGGACTTTGGACAGGAGCGTTAGACACACATAAGACGAACGTCCAATGGGTGAGGGTGAAATGGCGGTACAGTAACACTGCAGGTTATGGGGAAACTAACGGTTAAAGAAATTCTCAAGGCGACAGGGGGAAGGATAATCTCTGGAAGTCCGGATGCGGCCTTTACCGGTGTCTCGATAGATTCCAGGACTATCAGAAACGACGAGCTGTTTGTACCCCTGAAAGGTCAGAGATTCGATGGACACGACTTCCTCATGGCAGCCCTCAAGAGTGGCAGCGGCGCCTTGGTGACCAGCCCGGTTATAGAGCCCGTCATGGGAAGGACGATCATCGCCGTAGAGGATACGCTCAAGGCACTTCAGGATATGGCGCATTATGCACGGATGAAAAGTGGCGCCACGGTCATCGGGGTTACCGGTACCAATGGAAAGACGACAACCAAGGAGTTGATAGCATCAATACTCGGCGTCAGGCATAGGGTCATGAAAACCACAGGGAATCTCAATAACCATATCGGCCTTCCCTTGTGCCTCGTGACGATAGGAGTGCGTGAGGAGTTTGCGGTTTTAGAGATGGGGGCGAGCATGAAGGGCGATATCAAGCAGTTATGTGATATAGCGGTTCCCGATATCGGTGTCATCACAAATGTCGGATTGGGACATTTGGAAGGGTTTGGAAGCCTCGAGGTGGTGAGGAGCACAAAGCTTGAACTCGCCGATGCGGTCAAGACGATTGTGGTCAATGCAGAAGATGCATTCCTCATGGAAGGGATCTCGGAGAAGAGGATGACACCTGCTAAAGCGCCCGATATTATTACCTTTGGAATTTCGGACAAGGCGGATATCTTTGCACGTGATATTGTCTTCGAAGAAGCACATTCGGTCTTTACCCTCTGTATCGGTGACAAGAGATCGAGTGAGGTGAGACTTCATGTGCCGGGAAGATTTAATATCTCTAATGCCCTTGCGGCGGCTTCGCTTTGCAATGCCCTGGGGTTAGAGCTTATGGATATAAAGAAAGGACTGGAAGCCTTTGCTGGTGTTCCTATGCGCCTCGAGCTTAAGGATTACCTTGGTGCGACCGTGATCAGCGACGTTTACAACGCAAACCCGTTGTCCATGGAAGAGGCGATAAAGGAGCTTGTGAGGCTGAGGAAAGGCAGAGCGATAGTGGTTCTCGGTGATATGCTCGAGTTGGGTGCATATGCTGAAGAGGCCCATCGGAGACTAGGCAGGTGGATGGCCGGACTCCCTGTGGATATATTCATTGCTGTGGGTTTGCTGATGTCAAAGGCGGCAGAGGAATTTTCATTAGCCCGCAAAGAGGGCTATGCTCCTGCGGGATCTTTCTCAGGGGAAAGCAGATGGCGCGAACAACACGGCTTCGCCCCTGTTTTAGCGGTAGCAGATTCTTCCGACGCAAGGAAAGTACTCCTCGACATATGGAAAGAGGGGGATACCATTCTTGTGAAGGGTTCGAGGGGAACGCATATGGAAAGGGTCCTTGGGGGGCATCCTGAAAAGCCATTGATCCCGGCAGGGAGCGAGGCGGGAAATGCTCTATAGTCTCCTGTACAGACTCCATGACCGGTTTTCCCCGCTAAACGTATTCCGGTATATAACCTTCAGGTCAGCGATCGCGATAATAACCGCGATGGTGTTCACCTTTATCCTTGGTCCATGGCTCATAAAGCGACTCAAGAGCTTGAGTGTAACGCAGCAGATCAGAAACGATGGACCACGGACACATGTGGGGAAGTCAGGTACGCCCACTATGGGAGGGGTCCTCATCATCGTTTCGATAGTCCTCACGGTGCTGTTGTGGGGCGACCTGAGAAATCTATATATATGGATCATGCTCATCTCCCTTGCAGGATTCGGACTGATAGGCCTTGTTGATGACTATCTGAAGGTCGTGAAGAAGAACTCGAAAGGACTGCGTGCCTGGCACAAGTTTGCGGGCCAGATGCTCCTTGCGTTGTCCATAGGTGTTTTCCTCTATATGAACCCAAAGGATCCCTATACCGATGTCCTGAGCATCCCGTTTTTCAAGAGATGGCTCTTTGACCTTGGCTGGTTCTATATACCGTTTTCTGTCATGGTGATCATCGGTTCCTCCAATGCAGTAAACCTCACCGATGGTATCGACGGGCTCGCTATCGGCCTCGTTGCTATCGCTATTCTTGCCAACGGCGTTCTCGTCTATATTTCCGGGAACAAGAACCTTGCCCAATATCTCCAGGTTCTCTTCCTTCCCGGCACAGGGGAACTAACCGTCTTTTGCGGCGCGATGCTGGGGGCATCTCTTGGATTCCTTTGGTATAACTCATATCCGGCGGATGTCTTTATGGGAGATGTGGGCTCCCTTGGTCTCGGCGGCACATTGGGAACGCTTGCGATAATAACAAAACACGAGATTGTCCTTGCGTTGGTGGGGGGAATTTTTGTCATCGAAACATTATCAGTGATTTTTCAAGTGGCATCATTCAAATTAACCGGAAAAAGGATATTTAAGATGGCTCCCATTCATCATCACTTTGAATTGAAGGGGTGGCCTGAGCCGAAGGTCATCGTGAGATTCTGGATTGTGGGGATCATGTTGGCCCTCTTAAGCCTGACGACACTAAAAGTGAGGTGAAAATGGAAAAAAAGTGCAAAGAGCGAAATGCAAAGCGAGAAATCCGGGTAAGGCTGATCTTCTTTTTTATTGGCCTTTCATTTTTCATGATTCACTGTCCGTTGTCTGCTCTTGCTGCTGAGGAGATTCATTCCCGTGCTGCCTTGGTTATGGAGGAATCCACCGGGAGAGTCCTCTATGGGAAAAATCCGACTCTCAAACAGCCTCCTGCGAGTACGACAAAACTGATGACAGCCATGGTAGCTCTCGACAGGCTTGATGTTCAGGATGTCGTTACAATCAGCGAACGGGCGGCGAACATATCGCCTGTCAAAGCTAACTTCAGAGCAGGGGAAAAGGTGACAGTGAAGACACTCCTGTATGCCACTCTCATACGATCCGCGAACGACGCCGCATGTGCCCTTTCAGAGGCTGTCGCCGGTTCAGAGGAACAGTTTGCGGAACTCATGAACCAGAAGGCACTTGCGCTGGGGATGACGGATACACGGTTTGTCAATCCGACAGGATTGCCCGGTGGCGAACAATATACGACAGTCTATGACCTCGCCAGAATGATGAGAAATGCCCTTCGTTACCCTCTCATGCGGGAGATTATGAATACAAAGGTAAGTAATTTAACCACCGAGAACGGCAGGTCCTTTATCCTGAAGAATATCAACAAACTTCTTTGGGAAGACGATTCTGTTGTCGGCGGAAAGACAGGATATACAAGGGAGGCAAGGCACTGCTTTGTCTGCGCAGGTCAGCAGGGAAGTGAACTGGTGATCGTCGCACTCTTGGGGGAGCCCTCCAGAGAGCTGCTCTGGAGAGAAGCGGAACAATTACTGGAGAAGGGCTTTGCGGTCAGAAACAACCAGGAAGAACCGGTCGTCTATTTTACCCGGGCTGATTACAATGGCTTTGTTCAAAAAGCTTCTTATCATACAAGTTCCGCTGAAGGGACAAAAGCTCTGCACAAAAAAACAGGGAAAAAAAGTGGAAAGAAGATAAAGGGGAAAAAGCATAGGGCCAGGACAAAAAACTATGCTGAAAACCCAGAAAGAAACGCAGAACGACCATATCGAGTGACGAGTGATGATGGAAATCAAGGGTAAAAGGGCATTGGTCGTAGGTCTCGCGAGGAGCGGGGTAGGGGCGGCAAACATCCTTTCAAGCCTCGGGGCCGAAGTCACGGTGACCGATAAAAAAATGGGAGAACAACTCGAGGAGTACCGGCAGAAGCTTTCCCCCACTGTCAGGTTGTCTCTGGGGGGATATCCATCGAGCTTAAACGGGACGGACGTGATAATCTTGAGTCCAGGAGTTCCCCTTACTCTTGACCTTGTTGTGAGGGCGAAGGAGAAGGGAATAATGGTAATCGGGGAGTTTGAACTTGCTTATCAAATAATGGGCAGTCAGCAAACAGCCGCCCGCAGGCAGCAGTCAGTGATTGCAAATCGAATACCGTTTTTGGCTGTTACCGGTACTAACGGAAAATCTACTACAACCATGCTCCTTGACCAGATGCTCCAGAAAGCCGGTTTCAAGACTCTGCTTGGCGGAAATATCGGGAGTGCATTGACAGAGGAGATTTACAAGAAAGTGATGGATAAGGAGTTGCGGGTAACGAGGAAGAATCAGAACGCGGGATTAAACGCATCACTTGATTTTGTCGTTGCCGAGGTCTCCAGTTTTCAGCTGGAGACCATCGAAGAGTTTAAGCCGAGAGGTGCCGCTATTCTCAATATCACTCCTGATCATTTGGACAGGTATCACTCCCTTAACGAGTACCGCGAGGCAAAAGCGCGTATTTTTATGAATCAGGACGAAAATGATTTTCTTGTGCTGAATGCTGACGACGATGAAATTGAGGCTGTTCATCGTGACAAAGTGAGCGTGAACAGTAGAAGGCCAAGAGTCTTTTACTTCAGTCGGAAAAAAAAGGTGGAAGGTGTTTATTGTGCTGATGGGCAGGTCTATGCAAACCTGCCGAATGCGGAACACGGAACTCAACGTTTGGAACTCATAAAAACCGACGAGATAAAGATTAAAGGGGTCCACAACCTGGAGAATGCCATGGCCGCTTCGGCCATGGCTCTCCTTGCAGGATGCAGTGCGGAGGCCGTGCGTGAGGTGCTCCGCGGTTTCTCTGGCCTTGAGCACAGGATGGAGTTTGTGAGGACGGTTCACGGGGTACAGTACATCAACGATTCGAAAGGAACAAATGTTGGTGCTGTGTTGAAATCCCTTGAAGGGTTTTCGTCACCAATAGTACTCATAGCAGGAGGAAGGGATAAGGCAGGTGATTTCACTCAGCTGAGGCCGCTAATACGGGAAAGGGTCAAGGCACTGGTTCTCATCGGCGAGGCCTCAGAAAGGATGAAAAGCGTCTTTGCTGACCTGACGAGGGTAGTGTTTGCATCCGACTTAAAAGAGGCCGTATACAAGGCGAAGGATAGAGCGCAGGAAGGGGATATTGTCTTGCTTTCTCCTGCATGTGCGAGTTTTGATATGTTTAGGGACTTCGAGGATCGTGGAGAGCGGTTTAAAAAGCTGGTCATGGAGTTGCTGCCATGAATATGCCCGAAAATCAGCATTACGACAGATGGCTCCTCGCGATTACCCTTCTGCTTGTCGGTTTCGGTGCACTCATGGTATATAGTTCCACCTCTGTTGTGACCCCGATCTTTGCTCGGCGGAACATAACTCAATTTTTTTATTTCAAGAGACATATCCTTACCCTGATTATCGGCATTCTCTTTCTGTATGGTGCTACCAGGATCAGCGTCCATACCCTGAAGAAGATAGCTGTCCCTTTGCTCGTCTTTTCCTTTATTCTCCTGATACTTGTCTTTGTCCCGAAGATAGGCATCACTGCGGGAGGGGCAAGAAGGTGGATTCGGCTCTGGCCATCTACCTTTCAACCGTCGGAATTGGTGAAGCTTGCCATGGTCATATTCTTGGCCCACTATCTGTCACTGCCCGGCTACAGAACCGACAGTATTTTCTCTTTTATCATACCCATTGCCATTATGGGAGTCTTCCAGGTGATATTCTTAAAACAACCCGACTTTGGCGCTACCATGAGTCTCGGACTCATAACAATTGTCATGCTGATAGTGTCCGGCATAAGACTGAGATACGTGATGTCGATAACCGCCTGCATCATCCCGATCTCCGTCAAACTTTTAATGGAGCCATACAGATTTAAACGGATACTCTCATTCCTCAACCCGTGGCAGGACGCGCAGGGAGGGGGGTTCCAGTTGATACAGTCCTTCATAGCCCTTGGCAGTGGAGGGCTTTCCGGCGTCGGGCTGGGGGAAAGTAAACAGAAGCTCTCATTCTTACCAGAATCCCATACAGATTTTATTTTTTCCCTTGTTGGTGAGGAACTCGGTTTTATCGGTGCCTCTGTTGTGGTATGCCTCTTCTTCTTCCTCTTCATGAGGGGGATCCGGATAGCGAACAAGGCCGCGAACGATCGTTTTACTTATTATCTCGCATCAGGGCTTTCCATAATGATAGCGCTGCAGGCATTGATCAATTTCTTTGTAGCTACCGGCATTGCGCCTACAAAAGGCCTGCCGTTACCGTTTGTAAGCTATGGGGGCTCAGCCCTTCTTGTCAACCTGCTGGCCGTCGGGGTACTCCTCAATATATCCAGGGGTGTAAAAGAACCGATAATTGCTGATAAGGCCGAGGGTTTGATCAGGAGGAAAAAGGCGTTAATGTCTGTTTACGGCCGTTCGAGGGCCTTCCCCGAAGGGAAGGGCCTTCCCAAAGCGGGGCAGAGGTCTCTTCGATGAGGGTCATTATAGCAGGCGGGGGGACGGGAGGACACCTCTTTCCCGGCATTGCCATAGCAGAGGAGATAAAGAGGAGGGATGAGGTAGCAGAAGTTTACTTTATCGGGACAGAGCATGGCATCGAGGCGGCGATCATTCCTAAGGAAGGTTATCCCATAAAGTACCTCAGGGCAGAAGGTGTTGTGGGGAAATCGCCATTTAAGAAATTGAGGGGAATTGCAAAGACGATTCTCTCCTTGTATGACTCTTATACATTCCTGGAGCGGTTAAGGCCGGATGCGGTCATCGGTGTAGGGGGATATGCATCCTTTGGTCCTGTCTTTACGGGACATCTTATGTCCCTGCCTACGCTCATAGCAGAGCAGAATTCGGTCCCCGGCCTTGCAAACAAGGTGTTGGGAAGGATTGCGGACGCTGTCTGTGTAACCTATCATGAGAGTATCTCTTTTTTTCCGAAGAGCAAGACCTTCATAACCGGCAATCCCGTCAGGGCAGGGATACTCTCAGGCAGCAGGGAAGGTGCTTATGACCTCTTTAGCCTTGAAAGAAACAAGTTCACGATATTTGTTTTTGGAGGAAGCTCCGGGGCGAGAACTATCAATAATGCTGTATGCGGGACATTCGGGGCCCTCCATGATCTGAAAGGCGATATACAGTTTCTTCATCAGACGGGAAAAAAAGAGTGCGAGGCGGTGCGTGAGACCTATAGAAAATGGGGATTTAAGGGCACAGTTACCGCTTTTATCCATCAGATGGCTGAGGCTTACGCGGTGGCAGACCTTGTTATTTCGAGAGCCGGTGCGACCACCCTCGCGGAATTAACGTCAGTGGGTAAACCGGCGATACTGGTACCGTACCCGTATGCTGCCGGGTACCACCAGCAGTTGAATGCGCAGAGACTCTCCGAGATGGGCGCTGTCAGGGTGATCCTCGACCATGAACTGGATGGGGAGACCTTGGCAAAAAACATACGGGAACTCTACACCGATGTGCGTGTGAGATTTGAAATGCAGAGATCCAGCAGGTCTCTGGGAAGGCCTGATGCTGCTGAAAAGATCGTTGATATCCTGATCAGTTTAGTGAAACAGTCAACGGTCAACCGCCGGCAGCCGGTAATTAGAATGAAAGATGACCACCACCTATCAGTCGGCGGCGAGGGGCAGATCAAGAAAAATGTTTGAACGATACAGGACAATTCATTTTGTGGGTATCGGTGGTATCGGCATGAGCGGGATCGCCGAGGTCCTTCATAATCTCGGATATGAGGTCACCGGTTCCGACCTGCGGGAGTCCGATACGCTCATCAGGCTCAGGGTACTCGGCATAAAGGTATATATCGGGCACAGGCCCGAGAACATAGACGATGCTCACGTCGTTGTTGTCTCATCGGCGGTTTCTGATCAGAACCCCGAGGTGATTGAAGCAAAAAGGCGATCTATCCCGGTGATCCCGCGGGCCGAGATGCTGGCTGAGTTGGGAAGATTGAAATACGGCATACTGGTTGCCGGTGCCCACGGTAAAACCACCACGACCTCCCTCATTGCTACTGTTCTTTCCCACGGCGGCATTGATCCGACTGTGGTGATAGGAGGCAAACTCAGGGCGACCGGCAGTAATGCGAGGCTCGGGCAAGGAGACTTCATTGTCGCGGAGGCTGATGAAAGCGATGGTTCCTTTCTCAAGCTCTCTCCGACTATCGCGGTAGTGACGAACATCGATCGGGAACATATGGAGTTCTTTAAGAGCGTGGATGCCTTGAAGGATGCCTTCGTTTCGTTCGTCAACAAAGCGCCATTCTACGGATTGTCCATACTCTGCGGAGAGAATCAGTTTGTCAGGGAGATACTGCCAAGGATTCACAGAAAGTGTATCACGTATGGATTTTCACCGGATGCTGATATCTATGCCGTTCATGTGAAGCATGAGTACCTCTCGATCAGTTTCGACGTGCGGTACGGAGGGAAAAACCTCGGTAATTTTGTCGTTCCCACCCCCGGTGTTCACAATGTCCTGAACAGCCTTGCCGCAATCGCTGTCGGCGTTGAACTGAAAATGGACATCGAGAAAATCAAAGAAGGATTGAGAAGCTTCAGCGGGATTCAGAGAAGATTTGAGTTTAAGGGAGAGAATAGGGGCGTTAAAGTCTTTGATGACTATGGCCATCATCCTGCAGAGATACAGGCTACCCTTAAGGCGGCAAGAGAATCACTTTTTGGTCCAAGACACATAGGGGCTTCTGAGAAGGGAAGATTGATCGTGCTTTTCCAACCTCATCGGTACACACGGACAAGGGAGCTCCTCAACGAGTTTGCCGCTTCTTTTTCTGACGCCGATGTCCTGTATCTCATGGATATCTACCCTGCCGGTGAAAAACCGATTGAAGGCGTCAGTTCTGTAGCGATGGCGGAGGCAATACGGGGCGCGGGACAGAAGAATGTCACCCACATATCTGATAGGGATCTTCTCTTAAGCAGTATATCAGACGGCCTGAGACCTCATGATGTGTTCTTCACCCTAGGCGCCGGGGACGTCTGGAAGACGGGAGAGGAGCTCTTGAGAAGGATGAAGGATGAGGGATGAATTTGATATTCAATATCGCGAAACGAAAGACGGATAATGTGATACAAGAGATATTCACTGACAGTAATTTCAGAGGGGACGTGCTCTTTGACGAACCGATGAAAGGCCATACGACTCTGAGGATAGGTGGTTTCGCCGATGTGTTGGCAGTACCGAGGGATGCGATATCCGTCAGGAATTTGATAAGTGAGGCTCGGGATAAGAATATCCCGGTTACGCCTGTGGGTGGGGGCAGCAACCTACTGGTAGCTGATGAAGGCATTGGAGGCGTTGTTGTCTCCACAGCTTTTCTGAATCGCATGCGGGTCGTAGAGAAGTTGGATGACGGGATAAGACTTTTTGTAGAGGCGGGGAGCCCGCTTCAAAAAGTTGTTCATTTTGCGAAGGAGAAGGGATATACAGGTATCGAGGGTCTTGCCGGTATCCCCGGCTTCATGGGCGGCGCAGTCAAAGGCAATGCCGGCTCATTTGGATACGAGATCGGCACTGTTATAGAATCGGTTGCGATTATCAACCCGTATGGCAAATTGGCCATTCTCGATCCGGGATATCTCGATCCAGGATATCGGTCCAGTGCGATCCCGGATGAGTGCATCATTCTCAGTGCGAACATCAGATTGCAGAAGGGTGATGTGCATGACGTGGCACGGAGGGTGAAGGATTTCCTTCGGGAAAAAAGAGAGAGTCAACCCCTATCTGAATGGTCGGCAGGGTGTGTTTTTAAAAACCCTGAAGATGCACGGGCCGGCAGACTCATTGATGAAGCGGGCTGCAAGCATTTGAAAAGAGGAGATGTGGAAGTATCGGGCCTTCACGCGAATTTCTTCATCAATAGGGGCAGCGGCAGGGCAGCTGACTTTTTGGCGCTTATGGACGTGGTGAAAGAGAGGGTTATGAAATTGTTCGGATATGAACTTGAGCCGGAGATAAAGGTTGTGGGCCGAGGGGGTAGATGCTGCTAAATAATATCTATATAACCATTGCTCATTATATGCGATTTGCATATAACTGCTGTGTGAAAGTAGGAATCAAAGAAGCGGCTCGGCTGATAGGAGTGTCGATCGATACGTTGAGGCGATGGGAGAAGGCCGGGAAAATAAAGAGTACCAGGACTGCCGGAGGACACAGAAGATATGACCTGGCGGAGCATGGTATCACCAGGAAAGCCGACAAGCTCAAGAAAGTAACGGTAGGGTATGCCAGAGTGAGCTCCCAGGACCAGAAGGAAGATCTTGTCCGGCAAGTGGAATTTCTCTCCCCGTTTTGCGTAGCCAACGGCTGGCAGTATGAGATCATCCAGGAGGTGGGCTCAGGCATGAACTACGGCAAGAAGGGTCTCAAACAGATTATCCTCAGGATATGCCATGGGGAAATGAA
>DMNE01000524.1 GCA_003453735.1 Nitrospiraceae bacterium
ATAGGCAGTGGAGCTTTGAGCAGATTGAATCAGTTCGGTATCAGGGTATTTCAGGCGGCTGCAGCAAACATAGAGGAGAATATTGCAATGCTCATGAATGATCAACTGCCGCAGTACACGCTGCAGCAGTGTTGCGGCGGAAACTCTCAGGGCGGCGAATGTGCCCATTAAGCGCTGTTTGCTCTGGCGTTATCAGAGGGGATAAACACGACCAGTGAAGTCTGAATACTGATGTCCGCTACACTTGTGGAAAACATAATTACCATAACTGAAGACGAAGATGTAATTGTACACGATGGCAAGAAATTAGCGTTCCTGTCTACTGCGTTAAACGTGTTCTTTATTGCTGCAAAGTTTTCTCTTTATCTTTTCTCAGGCAGTTCAGCCATTTTAGCTGAAACGGCTCATTCACTGACCGATCTGATAGGAAGCCTCATGATGATAGGAGGAATCTATCTTTCAGAAAAAAAGTTGGAAAAATTTCCATGGGGACTATATAAGGTTGAAAATATCGTAGCACTGTTTTCAACGGCCATGATATTTCTTTCTGCGTATGAGATAGCTTCAATGACTTTTCATCCCGCTGCCGGAGGAATCAAGAATTTTGATATGACTCTGACTGCTCTTTTTTTAATGACATTCCCCGTGATTCTTTTCTCTAGATACGAAGCTAAGATGGCAAAGGCAATAAATTTCCCCTCTTTAATGGCTGATGCCAAACACTGGAGGACGGATATCGCACCTCTCATCATTGTGGTGGCCGGCATAGTGGGTGCCCGGTTTTCTCATCCCATTATGGACAGGGTTTCGGCTTTTGTAATCCTTATTTTAGTCGTCAAGGCTGGATTTGGGATACTCAGGGATTCCATAAAGAGCCTTCTCGACGCATCAATAGACAAGACAACTTTAGATAAGATAACTAGTCTATTAAGAGGAGGATTCCCACAGGTTAAACAGGTGATTTCCCTACACGCAAGAAACTCGGGTAGATTCATATTTGTGAATATGGTTTTAGCAATGTCTTCAAAAAAGCTTAAGGATGCGCACGAGATTGCAGACGACATAGAAGAAGAAATAAAACGGCAAATTCCTTTTGTTGGACGGGTAATTATACACTACGAGCCGGAGAAGAAAGACCATCAGAGATTTGCAGTGCCTCTTGTCGATAAGGAAGGAGTGATTTCAGAACATTTCTCCAAGGCTCCTTTTATAGCGCTGTGGAATAACGGATCGTTAAACAGCGAGGCACGGAATCCCCAAATATTGGAAAATCCTTTTATAGGTCAAGAAAAAGGCAGAGGGCTGAGACTTGCGGAGTTTCTCGTAGGAAAAGAGGTAGATATTGTTTACACGAAGGAGGATTTTAAAGGAAAAGCACCCGATCATGTCTTTTCCTCAGGAGAAGTTCAGGTTAAAAAAACGGATATAAAAACTCTTAAGGAATTAATGAATCAGAAAGCAATGAGGGCAAGATGATGATCATTACCACTGCGCTAACAGAGCATGGTCAAGATAATTGCTGAACCATAAACCGAACACTGCAAATATTTTCTTTTCTTTTTTGAAACTGGGACTGACGGCATTCGGCGGTCCGGCAATGGTTGCGTACATAAGAGAAATGGCCGTAACCCGTCATAAGTGGCTTACTGAAGAGGCGTTTAAGGACGGTGTAGTCCTTTGTCAATCCATACCCGGCGCCACCGCTATGCAGTCAGCCGCTTATGTTGGACTCAGGTCGGGAGGACTTACCGGGGCACTGGCATCTTTTATCGGCTTTGGAACGCCAGCCTTTGTTTTGATGTTGATCCTTGCATCCTTGTATGAGAAGTATCATTCTGTTGCGGGCATCGTTTCTTTGTTTAACGGATTGCAAGTGGTTGTTGTTGCCATTGTCGCAAATGCAACCTATTCTTTCAGCAGATCCACTTTCAAAGGTTTTAAAGGCATTATTCTTGCTGTGGCAGCTTCCGTGCTTCTCTGGGCCGGGATTAGTCCGTTTGTTGTTATATTGGGCGCGGCAATTGCGGGCATTATTTTTTTCAAGGAATTAAATATTGTGCCCATTTCAGCACATGCCGGAGAAAAAAAAGAGCATTTGTTCAAGCAACTGACGGTGCTTCTTACCTTTCTCTTCTTAGGCCTTCTCGCACTCTATATTAGGAATGTGAAGCTCTTTAATCTCGCGTCATTAATGATGAGGATTGATCTCTTTGCCTTTGGAGGCGGTTTTGCCTCTATACCATTGATGCTCCATGAGATAGTTGATATCAGGGGATGGATAGATAGCAAGACGTTCATGGATGGGATAGCCCTTGGACAAGTCACGCCCGGCCCCATAGTCATCACGTCAACCTTCGTAGGATATTTGACTCAGGGGACATCGGGAGCCATTATCGCTACTGTCGCGATATTTACCCCTTCTTTCCTGATGGTCGTGTTGCTCGCTCCCATAATGGACAGACTGAAGAGTTCAGTTTACTTCTTCGAAGCCACAAAAGGCATACTCGCTTCCTTTGTTGGACTCCTTTTCTTTGTAATTATAAAATTCGCCTCAGCTGTGCCGTGGGATGTTCTCAGGTTCTTACTCTTTTGTGCCGCATTTGCTGCCCTTTTGAAAAAAGTCGATATTTTTTATGTCGTACTCGTAGCAGCCTTG
>DMNE01000088.1 GCA_003453735.1 Nitrospiraceae bacterium
TATTCTCACGCCTCCACTCTTTTTACCCTTTGGGAAATTCGGATAGACCCGGTTTTTTTAAAGACTTCCATTAATTCATCTATCATGTTCAAGTTCTCCCAAAACCGTTTTCCCGGATTGAATCAACATAGGCTTGAATCAACTCCTTACTGAGTTTCTTGAATTCCTGATACCGCTTAACCCGTTTCCGTGCTTCAGTTATGTCCGCTTTCCGTATGAACATCGAGGAACTTCGTCCCCCAACGCTAAAGCTTAACTGATAGTAGGGTCCGTGCTTTTTCGGGTTCTCCGTGTCTTTACATTTACAGCCAGACGTTCCGCAGACATTCCATTGTTCACTAATGCTCCCCGGTAAGACAGGACCGAGATTTAACAGTTTTTGCTTCAACTGGGCTGCTTTCTTCTGTGAATTCATAACAATTATCCTCCTTTTACCGATAGCATATCTGATGCTATCGGCTGAAGGCAACAACAAAAGTGGTCTGATAACCACTTTTCTTAAATTCTTAAGTTAACACCTATGGGGTAAAGGCCACCCTCTGGGTCCATGCCAACAAATCGAGCAAGCTTGCCAGGACGCCGGTTTCATCAAAGGAGCTTGGAAGCATGGTGACGGCCTGTGGCGTGACTGTATCAACCCCATTATGCAGGGACAAACAATGGTGCCAGGCGCCACGAAGGCACTGCCATCGGTGAATCCAGATCTTGTAGCAGCCTGCAAGGCAAAACATCCGAAGTTTGGCACAGATAAAGACGGCTCGCAATAAGTGACAAGCGCTGCGCAAGAGACAAGCGCCCCAGTTAGGCGCGCCTAAAGGGTCCTTGCAATCGCCAATCACCCGCTTCTTCCTTTAGTCGCACCCGTTAAGTCCGATCTCATTATGTGGAATGCACCCTAAATTGCTTAGGCTCTCAATAAGCTTGTTCTGTGGACTCGGTGATGAAAGTAACGCACCGCTTCAATGTTGAGATTTTCTTGTTCCAAGAGAATCAAACACCGTTGACGATTTGCGGCACGTAGCAGGTACAAGGAAGGAAGGTTGCGACAGACGCCCGCTTCACGTGAACGCTTTCAGTAAGACTGCAAAGGTGGCTGTCTGGCCTCTAGGAGCGGGGTAGAACAAAACAGCTGAACGTACACCACGAAGATTGCCGTGGCGATAAGTGTTCCTTCGCTCGTCCAGAGATTGCCCATATGGGTGCCGGTATTGGTGCTTGCCTTATAGAAGCGGATGCCCGTAATATAGCAGTTAACCTCATGAAACCCAGGTGCCTGACAGTGTTGAGTATTTACAAAATGATTCTTTCATCCTTGACCTCCCATCTCAGAATGTCTCTGGCAGTAACCTCCTTCTCCAAGAACCGAAGTCGGGCAGGGTGCCAATGTCGCCCTTAGTGCCGTAATAATCCTCTCAGGCGATAAAGTATTTGCTGTTGACTTCGTCGTAAGGGTATTGCGTAATGCATCTGAATTATCGAAACGGAAGCATTTCTCTCTCACGGTTTAGTAACATAAAAGTAGTATGTTGCCTTGTATGGTATCCGAATCTCTTGATCTGCCAGCGCTTGATTACACCCCTCGGCAGGCGTTTTGCCGCCGGAAGTATTCAATCGTTGGATGCTAGTTACCCGGCTGAAGACACCATCTCCCGAAGTCGATTTCGCGGTGAGCAATAACCAGGGGATGGCGTTGGGGTCCGGACCACTGTCTTGCGCTTTGACTACCCCTATCACTTTACTTCCATCGTTCGATTCCCAGGTCGGCCCTGCATAATGTTTGCCTATCATCTTGCCTGTATTATCGAACAGCTCTGCTTCAGGTCCTTTAAAGACCCATTCAAAACGTTTTGCATCATTTGTGCTGGCTTTGCACTCATAAATCTGCACACCTTTTCCCTGTGCCTCCAATGATACTACTTCAGTCATCGATGTCTTTAAATCCTTAGGCACTGCAGGAAGCGTCCCCGCCAGAGCATTTCCGCAAGTAATGACAAACGTAATAAGTAGTGCCTCAGCAATTGTTCCTCTTTTCTTCATAGCAGCTCCTTTTCAAAGAGATCATTAATTGGATTATTGCAGTCAGTCTAACGGGCTTCCGCATCGACTGTATAAGCAAATTATAGTAGATTCTTGTGGGGAATACTAATCAGGGGCGACAAACTCGTGAAAGAACTCAGACCCAGGAGATTTGGCAAGTCTTTCCTCGTCATGCCTCTTTCATCTTGATGTGGGCACGTATTTGCACGGATCTGGTTGCTGATCGTAGCGGCTGTGCTCGCACGTTGTCGTTACAGTTCCTTGGTCCCCACTTCCCAGTATTGCAGGCCAGTCAGCGATGCAAGAAACGCAGGGATGAATGTCATTATGCAAAAATGGAATAGGAAGCCTGCACACGGCAAACCGAAAAAGGCGTTAAAGCTTTCCTTACAACTACCGTTTCATCGATTTCATTCTTTCATAACAGATTTGCAGGTTTCGTCGCGTATCAGCGTCATCAGGGTTGAGCTTCAATGCAGCGATGAAT
>DMNE01000394.1:0-276 GCA_003453735.1 Nitrospiraceae bacterium
CCTTGAGCGTGGTGAAATACCTCTCGAGATTTTCGCTGTCGACGGCGAATTTTACCAATACCGAGGGCGACTCTTTGTCTGCGTATTCAACCTCTGCCTCTGCAAGAGCCGTGACGCACGAGAAGCACCAGTGCACGGGCTTCTTCCCCTTATAGACGTAACCACCTTTTACAAATTTCATGAACTCATCCACAATCGAGCCTTCATAGGAATGGGTCATCGTGAGATAGGGAGCACTCCAGTCCCCAAAAATTCCAAGCCTTTTAAACTCCTCTC
>DMNE01000394.1:305-3005 GCA_003453735.1 Nitrospiraceae bacterium
GAAGGCCGTGGCAGTCCCATCCCGGTATATACGGGGAATAAAGGCCCTGCATAGATTTGAACTTTACAATGATGTCCTTCAGAATTTTGTTGAGTGCATGTCCTATATGGATATGTCCGTTCGCATAGGGCGGGCCGTCATGCAAGACACAGGAAGGATTGCCTCTATTGTTCTGTTGTATCTTTTCGTATATCTTGTGTTCTTCCCAGGATTTCAGTATCTCCGGCTCCCTCCGGGCAAGATTGGCTTTCATGGGGAATTCTGTCTGCGGCAGATTCAGTGTATCCTTGTAGTCCATCAACAAAACTACCATAGAGATGGCTTAAAGTCAAGGCATTACGCCTTCTGCCGCACATCTCGAAGGACTCGACAGCACGCTGCGATGTGCCTTGTATTGTGTGCTATAATTAAAAAAAAGTTGGAATTTCTCAAGGCTCTCTATTTTAAAAATTTTTCAGGAGGGACCAGGGGAAAAGGAGGTGAGCTTGTGAAAATCAAGAAGATAGCAAAGAAGATGGCGACGACTTGCAAGTGCAAGGGATCTTGCTAAGCTCCGCAAAGACCACCCTTTTCTCATAAAAAACAGTGTTAGAGAGGTGGTAAGGCCGATACTTTTCGGTCAATTCTCCATCTTGTTATCAGGGAGGTTCTCGCTACCGCACCTGAAATGACGGATGTTGCCGTCATAATCACCTGATACCATTTCGATCATATTGTCCTTAACACTGATGGAGGGAGAACTGTGGTTATGCATCCGTACGTTTTTTAGATAATCAGTTTCGGTAAAAGTGAGTTTACTGTAATCAAAAGAATGGCTCATAGGATCACTCTTTAGTTTTGAGAAGTAAGTCCTTATCCTGCCATCCTGCTGCCCGACAAAAAGGTAGAGGATGTTTCCTTCCTGTGCCAAAGTTGGTGCGGAGAACCCTTCGACCTTGACATTATCGAAGTCTCCCCGTATCTTTTCCCACACAGGTAGATTATCTTTTATCGCCTTTACACGGTAAGCGTAAATCTTCCCGTCCGCTGCACCGGTGATAAGTTCCCATGTTCCCTCATGAGCCATATCAAGGATAGCCGGGGTAGTATGCTCTTTTACATGGATACTCTGGAAGAATCTCTTCTCTTCATGCCACAGGGGCATTGCTTCCGACCCGGTGTTTATAAAAGCCCTGAGGTCGCCGTTACTCTGGCCTACAATAAGGATTTCCCGCCCTTCCCATTGGGTGATGATACCTCTGGAAAAACCGGAAACCTTGATCCCCTTTAGATAATCCTTCTTTTCGACCCATGGCAGTCCTTCTCCGGTCTCCCGATATTCATACAGCTTGAGTATTCCGTCCATGTTGCCGACCACGAGGACTCTCTGGTCATGAAGGGTACAGACCGTGGGTGCACAGGCAGGACCGGCGAAGATCCTGTTATTAAATATCTCCTGATTCTTCTCCAAGGCCGTGAAATCGTAGTTTCTGTTTTCAAAGTAGGAGAACACCCCGTCACCATCCGCCAGAACGAGATCGAAGCGGTTTTTTTGGATGAGGTCCACAAAGAAAGGAGAGACAAACCTCCCCGCAGAGAGTTTTATCTTGGATTCTTTGAAGGAAATACTCGTACCGTTCTTTTTCAGTTCAAAGAAAAAGAGGTCGCCCTGAGAATTACCGACTATCAAGAAAACCCTGTCATTAATCTTTATTGCCGCAGGAACCGCATACATGCCGAAGGACCTCTGCAAAAGCTTTTCTTGGACAAATCTGATCTTTCCTTTTGCCGAGACATTCTTGAAGAAAAACAGTTTCCCTGCCGAATTTGTTGCAATGATGTCGGGCTTTCCATCAAAATTATAGTCCACAAGACTGACAGCCGCATCATTGCCGATCTTCAAATCGATGCCCTCGATTTTTTGCCAGACCGGTGAGTCTTTCGATCCGACATTTCTGAAAAACAGGATCCTCCCCGAATCGGAAGAGAACCCGCCCGTTCCGACAACTACCTCTGCCTTTCCGTCTCCAGCAAGATCTCCCATAGCTGGTGAGGAAAAGGCGCCAACTTTGATACTGTTAAAATAGCCTTCTTTTTCCTGCCAGTAGTGGATTTTGGGATCACCCGAGTTCTTGTAAAGGCGGAGGGTACCGTCTTTGCTCCCGACTATCATATCCCTTAGTCCAACTCCTTCTGTATCAAAAANNAATGCGACTCGTATGAAAGGAATCGCATCGATTCCGCTTCTGTTGAAGTTTTGCTGGGTGTCTTCAGTGCACTGAAGAGGTTCTGGGCTCTTACGCATCGGCTCGGCAGGAAGGGGTTTCAAAGGAACTTCAGGGGCGATCGGAGTTTTGTTCAGAGATTCTGTTGGAGCTTCTTTCTCCGGAGTAATCTGTTTCGTGGTGCCGCACGATGCAAGGAGAACCGTTATGAGAGCGACGCCCAATAAAAAATTAAATTTCATCTCTGCTGTATTCCATAGCATAAAGGGCGGGGCCGGGTAGTCTGAGGACTACTCGGCCCTGTAACCCGGCACGTTTAGTGGACGACAACTTCGAAATGAACTCTCCTGTTCTTCTTCATGCACTCATCGTTCTTATTCTTGGCTGTAGGCTCATCAACGCAGAGAGGCCTCGTTTTACCATAGGCAATTGTCGATAACCTATCAGCAGCGATGCCTTCTTTGGTGAGATATTCCTTGACTGCGTTTGCCCTTCT
>DMNE01000394.1:3040-3300 GCA_003453735.1 Nitrospiraceae bacterium
TCGTGAGGGTCGCCTTGTCGAAATCAAAATGTACGTCCTCGAGGGAGATTACCTTCTCTTCTACCGGCGGCGGTGGTGGCGCAACATAAGTGCATGGCTGGGATGTTACTGGTGTCCCGACACAGCCTGCAGGACTGCTTGATATGACTGTTCTTGTTTGTGTGTTGTCAGGCTGGCAGGGTCCCCAGTCAGAGTAGGTATATGTGCATGCTGCTGGCGGTGGGGGTGGCGGCGGTGGCGGTCCGTCTGGCCCTGTGGAT
>DMNE01000395.1:0-3914 GCA_003453735.1 Nitrospiraceae bacterium
GCCCAGAAGAGGTTCTGTTTGATGGTCTTAAGGGTCAGTTTGCTGAGGCGAATCGCGACCACAACACTCCTGAGGTCGCCTTTGATCAAGGTTATATCCGATGCTTCGATGGCTACGTCAGTGCCAGTCCCGATCGCTATACCCACGTCAGCTTCAGAAAGGGCAGGCGCATCGTTTATCCCGTCGCCCACCATTGCCGTGACCTTGCCCTCTTTCTTGAGCATCTTGACAACCTCCACCTTCTGCTCAGGAAGTACCTCAGCAAAAACCCTTTCAACACCCAGGCGATGTGCAATCGCCTCAGCGGTTTTTTTGCGATCTCCCGTCACCATTGAGACTTCGATGGCCATCGCTTTGAGATCGTTTATTGCATCGGCGGAGCCCGGCTTCAAGGTGTCGGCAAGAGCAAAAACAGCAACGACTTCTCTGTCAACCGCCATGAAGACGGGTGTCTTGGCCTCAGCGGATATTCTGTTCCCTTGGGTCTTGAGCGAAGACGGATCCATACCCTCCTGCTCCAGAAGCTTCTCGTTGCCGATGAATACCTGGGCACCGTTGATTACAGCCCGTATCCCTCCTCCAGGTATCGCCATAAACTCCTTCGGCTCATCAATGTCTATTCCCCCTTCCTTAGCTTTTTTTATAAGTGCTTTTCCGAGGGGATGTTCTGAAACCCTCTCTGCCGTTGCAGCAAGTCTCAGGAGGTTAGCAATCGGAAGGCCATTCTTCGGTATGATTTCCACAACCTCGAGCTCCCCTTTTGTTATGGTACCAGTCTTGTCGAGGATAACGGACTGTATTTTATGGGCAAGCTCTAATGCTTCTGCGTCTCTAATGAGTATGCCTTTTTCAGCGCCTTTGCCGGTGCCGACCATGATAGCTGTCGGAGTGGCAAGGCCAAGGGCGCACGGACATGCGATAATCAGCACTGCTATGAAATTCATGAGAGCAAGGGTGAAGGAAGGTTGTGGGCCCAAGAGGTACCAAAGGATAAAGGTGATAACCGCAACTGATATCACAGCCGGAACAAAAACAGATGCAACGGTATCGGCAAGCTTCTGTATGGGGGCCTTGCTCCCTTGTGCTTCTTCAACAAGACGTATGATCTGTCCCAAAGCGGTCTCTTTCCCTACCCGTGTGGCTTTCATCTTGAAACTGCCGGATGTATTGACTGTCCCTCCATATACTGTGTCTCCCACAGATTTATCGACGGGGAGGCTCTCACCCGTGAGCATGGATTCATCGACGGTTGAGTAGCCGTCTGTGATTGCACCGTCAACAGCTATCCTCTCCCCGGGCCTCACGACTACCNNTCCGACAATGACTTCATCAACGAGAATTTCTTTTTCCTCTCCCTTCCTCTGAATCATTGCCGTCCTGGGCTGGAGCCGTATGAGCCTTTTTATCGCCTCGGATGTCCTCCCCTTTGCCCTTGCCTCGAGGAGCCTCCCGAGGAGGATAAGCGTAATGATAGTTGTTGATGTATCGAAGTAAACATCGGGAGAGACGCCGCCCTTGAGAAATATCTGTGGGACAAACGTTGCGAGAGAACTGTAGATATAAGCAGCAAAGGTCCCGACAGCGACCAGGGTATTCATGTTGGCGGCCATATGTTTTATGGCCGACCAAGCAGCCTTATGGAACCGCATCCCTGCCCAGAACTGCACAGGGGTCGCGAGCATAAAGAGCACCCGCTCGTCAGAAAGGATAGGGATGTTTACTATGCTTCCGATAAGTACGGGCGCAGAGAGACAAACACTGATAAGGAACCTCTTCCTGATGTCCTGGAGTTCTCTTTCCCTCCGGACTTGTTCCCTGTCCCTGTAATCCTCCGTTATCAGCTCTGCCGAGTAGCCCGCGTCGTGCACAGCCCTTCTGAAATCAGTGAAGCCGACGATGGTGGGTATGTACTCCACCGATGCCGTTTCCGCAGCGAGATTCACTGTCACCCGAAGGACTCCGTTAAGTCCTTTTAGTGCCTTTTCCACCGCCGCTGAGCATGCAGAGCACGTCATGCCCTTCACCCCGAAATCGATTCTGTTACTCGATAGACCATATCCCTCTGCCGTTACGGCTGTTACGAGCGTATTCAGGTCAACGGAGTCTTCGATCTCAACAGTGGCTTTCTCTGAAGCAAAATTTACTGATGCGTCCTTCACCCCTTTGATCTTGCGGAGCGCATGTTCTACCGCTGCAGCGCACGAAGCGCAGGTCATGCCTGTTATCGGTACGTCGATCCTCTGCATAGTATATCCCTGGAATCCCTATTCGGCACACACCTATAAGGTTTTCACTCTTTTAGCACCGGTAAGACAGGAGAGGAGCATGCTCACGATGCTCACAATAAGGGCTCCTAAAAACGCAGGCCAGAAACCATCTATGTGGAGGCCGAGGTCAAAGGGGCCGGAAAATCCAGCAGTAAGCGCCAACATCAGGGCGTTGACGACGAGCGTAAAGAGGCCGAGCGTAAGGATTATCAAGGGCAGTGTAAAGAGTTGCACAAGAGGTTTGATAAGGGAATTCACCAGTCCGAACAGAGCGCCTATGATGATCATCTTCCACCATTCGCCGGAGAATGTAATGCCGTGCACGAGTTTCACGGCCGCCATAATGGAAAGAGCGTTAATCATCACTCTTAAGATTAAATACGCCACATCACATCCCTCCTCCGCAAAGACTTCTCCACTTTCTAGATTATCATAGCAGAATCCGTCTGAGTTGACCACACCTCAAAGGACAGTGGCATTGTATTTGAGTTCTGTTGCGATCTGCCCCATGGTTCGTGCTCTTGACTTATCCGGCCTTGAATTGTTAGCGTAAAAAAAATGAGGCGAGGTTGAATGCCTGCCTTGATACCATTGCGGAGGTTTCGATGATAGGAAGAAAGTCTCTCGTTTCAGATAAGAAAGGTTTTACCCTCATAGAACTGCTGGTGGTGCTTGTTATCTTAGGCCTTCTCGCAGCGCTGATTGGCCCGAATATTTTCAAGAATTTGTTTAAAGGGCAGCGTGGTGCTGCCAAGGCCCAGATCGAGCTGTTGGGACAGGCGTTAGACCAGTTCAGGCTTGATGTGGGGAGATATCCGACCACTCAAGAAGGGCTGAACGCCCTAGTAACGAACCCTGGTGCGGACAACTGGCAGGGTCCGTACCTCAGAAAAGGTTTGCCTAACGATCCCTGGGGCAGACCTTACCAGTATCAGTGTCCGGGAAATCATGGAGATTATGACCTCTTGTCATTTGGCAAGGATGGAGCACCCGGCGGAGAAGGGGAGAATGCGGATATTACAAACTGGGAATGAAGGTGAGGAATAAGAAGAAGAGTCTTTTTTTTCCTTTGTCATACTCCTTTCCCCCGGTTCTGTTTTTCTACTTCATATGCTGTCAATGCCAACTTTTGACTGAGTTCCTTCACCTTGCCTTTGAGGTCTGAGATAACGTAGGAGAAGTAGACAAGGGCTAACATGAGGAGAAAAACGATCCAGACCAAGACGAGGGCAGGGGGATAGCCGATCCCGAGGACCCTGGCGAGGGGATCCACGACCTTATCGGCGACGGAACTCGCCATGAGCGCAATCCCTACGATAAACCACGTTATGGACAGTTCTTCCCTGAATTTTTTACGCCTGACCATTTCAAACAGTATCAGAAAGAATATCAGACCGAGGACAAATATGACTACACGAACGGTAAAAGACATGCTATTTCTCCTTTCTTATTATGACCATAATAATTGCTAGTACCATCTTTATGATATACAGTACCGGTCTTAGCCCTCTATGCATGGATTTCTTGTCGGGATTACTCACCATCGCAACCGGTGCCTCTACCACCTTGAACTTCTTCTTGTGCAGGGCGATGATGATGTTCACATCAGGGTAATCGAGAGGATAATTATCTCCTTGCGCAAGAAAC
>DMNE01000395.1:4010-8352 GCA_003453735.1 Nitrospiraceae bacterium
TCTGTGGATGACGGAATATGCTGACCGTCCGCATCCAGGGTGATAACAAAGTCGTACCCGTACCTTTCAGCAAACCGGAAACCCGTCTGGAGGGCTGCACCATAACCGAGGTTAAAAGGCAGGTCAATGAGCATGACGTCCATCTCCCTGGCAATGTCAGCTGTCGTATCCGTAGAGCCGTCGTTGATAACCAGGATATCAGCGTAGGGCGCGTGCTTCTTTGCTTCCCGAATCACCTCTGCAATGGTCTTCTCTTCGTTCAGGGCAGGGATAATGATGAGATGCTTTGTCCTAACCATGCGCCTCTGCCCAGTTCCTGCCGTGCCCTATTTCAACCTGCAGCGGAACGGCCATATCAACGGCTCCTTCCATCTCTTTCCGAATCATCTCGGTGATTTTTTTGAACTCATCTGTCGGTGACTCAAGGACGAGTTCATCATGGACCTGAAGAATAATCCTGGTCTTAAGCTTTTCTTCCCTAAGACTTTTCCAGAGTGCTATCATGGCGATTTTTATGATATCGGCTGCGGTGCCCTGGATGGGAGAGTTTATGGCGAGCCGCTCGCCAAGCGAGCGTGTATTCGCATTGCTGCTCGTGATTTCGGGCACGGGCCGTTTCCGTCCAAACAGGGTAGTCACATAACCCCTCTGTCGGGCGTCTTTGAGAGCCCTTTCAATATAGGTTTTGACGCCGGGGTGTCCCTGAAAGTAACCATCAATGTATTTTTTTGCATCCTCCTTTGGAATGTTTAAGGCCTCTGACAGTCCGAACGGGGATATACCATAGATGACGCCGAAGTTTACGGTCTTTGCGGTTCTTCTCATCTCCTGGGTTACCATCTCCATGGAGACGCTGAATATCTCTGAAGCGGTTCGTGTATGGACATCAATGCCGGAAAAGAAGGCATCAATCAGCCCCTGATCGTTACTCAGACATGCCAGTATCCTCAACTCGATCTGTGAGTAATCGGCAGAGATTAATACACTGCCATCCTCAGCAATAAAGGCCTCTCGAATGCGTCTCCCCCATTCGCCCCGTATCGGTATATTCTGGAGATTGGGATCGCTACTGCTCAACCTACCGGTTGCGGTAACTGTTTGATTAAAGGACGTATGGATGCGTCCTGTTTGAGGGTTTATAAGATAAGGAAGGACATCCGTATAGGTGGATTTCAGTTTTGACAGACTTCTGTAGTCGAGTATCTCTTTTGGCAGGTCATGGCTCTCGGCTAGGTCTTCGAGGACACCGACTTCGGTCGAAAAGCCTGTCTTTGTTTTTTTCCCCGGTTTGAGTCCCAGGGTATGGAACAAGACCCTACTTAACTGCTTGGGTGAATTGATATTAAATTCTTCTCCAGCAAGGAAATAAATCCTCCGCTGGATTGCATCGAGTTCCCGTGCGAGCTCCTTCGACATATCGTGAAGCCTGATGTCATCGACCTTAAAACCCGCTTCTTCAACATCCATGAGAACACGTATGAGGGGCATTTCTATATCGAGATAGAGCTTCTCCATTCCCTCATCCTTTATTTTTTCAAAGAGCAGCTCCTTTAACTCAAAGGCGAGGGCCGCGTCTTCTGCAGCATATGCAGTCGCCTCCTCGATGGAAACCTCGGCAAATGAAGCCCTCTTGCCGAGAACCTCCTGGAACGTCCTCTTACGGTACGAAAGATGCTCAAAGGATACGTCTTGAAGACTGTGGCTCGGTTTATTGGGGTTCAAGAGGTACGATGCAAGCATTGTATCATACAGAGTCCCCTTTACCGTCATCCCTTCATGCCTGAGCATCATGAGATCATATTTCAGATTGTGTCCTATTTTTGCTATCGATCCGTTTTCGAAAAGAATTGACAGTGCGTTTAGGGCAGCATCTTTCTTTATTTGATTCTGTGTTTCAGGAGCAGCGTGACCGAAGGGTATATAATATCCTTTATTTTCTTCATTGCTCAGTGAGATACCCACAATCGTGTCGACGAAGGGATGTCTCCCTGATACTTCGGTGTCGAAAGCAAAGTCACTCCGGATCGATAGCAAGACATCCTGCAGCGAATCGAGAGACAATACTGTCTCATAGCCGTTTTTTCTCGCGACCGAAGGGATAAGCTTCATAAAGCTTCCGAACTCAAATTCTCTAAAAAGGGTCAAAAGGGCNNATGGTGGCAAGCCTCTTGCTCATCCGTGCAATATCCCTATTTTCGATGAGGAGGTTCCGCAGTTTTTCTTTCTTAATCGCATCAGGATGGTCCAGGAGGTCGTCCAGGTCTCTAAAGCTCATCAGCAGTTCTCGCGCTGTCTTCTCGCCGATGCCTTTAACCCCGGGTATATTATCAACGGCATCTCCGGTAAGTGCCATGAAATCCGGAATTCTTCCGGGTTCAACGCCGAATCTTTCGTGCACGTATTCGGCATCGAGAACTTTATCCTTGACAGGGTCATAGATGCTCACGCCTTCACGAACGACCTGGAGCATGTCCTTGTCGGCGGTCACGATGAAGACGTTCGCGCCATCCGTTGCAGCTTTCACTGCTATGGTGGATAGGAGGTCATCAGCTTCGTATCCGGGAATCTCGAATATCCTGATATGGAATGCTGAGATTATCCTGCGTATATGGGGAAGCTGCAGGACAAGTTCGCCCGGTGTCTCAGGCCTCTGCGACTTGTACGCCTCAAAGAGCTTGTGGCGTTCCGTCGGTTGCGGTGAGTCGAATGAGACGACAATCCCGTCGGGTTTCTTTTCCCTGATGATCTTCAGGAGCATGTTGGTGAACCCGTAGATTGCATTGGTGGGAAAGCCCTTTGAGTTGGTAAGCCCCTTGATAGCGTAAAAAGCCCGGTACACATAGGAATTCCCGTCGATGACAAACAGATTCATAGCAGATTATAACTGATTTGCTTATAATTCGAAAACGCCTGGATGGCTTCGCTATTAGTGCACTGACCGCCGCATGCCGCACGACTTTTTCGATACCGAAGACCTGACTTCCAAGCGGATTTTACCCACTGCATTCTTTGAGCAATTTTTTATTGACTAATTTTAGAATATTTTCCTGTTTTTTTGTTAATGTGACTACACGTGAAATCTTGAAGCCTTTTTTAGTGTCCCGCATATAGACTTTATACATAGTTTCCAGCTCCTTGAGGGCTTCAATTGGAGAGATATCACTTTTTTTCAAGCGGAGTTTTAATAACGATAACAACAGATAAGCCAAATAACATATAAAGACATGCGCAATCACACGGTTATACAACCAATGGCGGATAGGCTGAACTTTTACAATTCCCTTTAAACTCTGAAATGCTTTTTCGACTAAGTCCTTGTCAAAATAAATTCTTACGATATCGTGTATTGACAATTTTGCCGTAGTGAAAATAACGGAATAGCCATCGAATTCTTCTGCTTCCTGAAGTCTTTGATAAGACACATTCCCTTTTTTGTCGAAATATCTCGCCAGCTCAGGTTTAATTTGTTTCCCTTGAGAGAGAAGCCGCTTGGCTTCGTCAATTTCATCGTATCGGGATTCTTTTAAATCCTTTTTCTGTTGTTCGTTGAAGCAAATTGCAATTGCTCCTTTCACTGCTCCGAGAGTATAGGGGACGGTCGATACATAAAAGGCAGTCTTATTGAGACGCACCCGAGACTCATAGTGGAGAAATTCCTTTTTCGAAATAAGTGGCCTCAGGAAGTCTTTTAATCCGTCCAAAATCGGCAGGCCGCAAACAACTTTCCAGGTCAGCCCGTGTATATCCTTTTGATTTCGCTTGGAGCTGATACCTCTATCAAAANNCAATCAACCCTTCCCGAAGCTTAAACTCGTGCAAGGAAGTAATGACATCCTGCAACGTACGTGCATCTGCAATATTACCGTCGAATACTTGATGAAATACCGGGATACCTTCTTCCTTCGTTACACAGAGTCCAATCTGAATCAAGGGCCTCCCCTTAACTCCTTCCTTATCCTTTCCCCTTTTTCCCAATGGACATTTCTTGCCATAGAGATACGTATTGGTAACATCATAGAGAATCCCTTTTCCACTCAGTTTGAATATGTTCTGTACCTTTTCGAAGATCTGTTTTTGTAGTTGTACAAAATTCCGCTTTTCGAGAAAATCCAAGGCACTGAGAAAACGTGCTTCGGTAACTCCCTCAAGATGCAGGAGTAAATTGAGATCAGTACGTTCGAACCATTGTGTCATCTGATTAATGCTTCGGTAATCAATACAATGGGCATAAACCAAACTTAATATTTCGCCTGCGTATTCACCAAAAATTGAAGGCAGACCGACCTCATGGGCCAAACGATGCAATACTATCAATGGACCATACACCTTAACCTGATCAACG